>CALBPW010000384.1 GCA_937899145.1 uncultured Bacteroidota bacterium | reverse complement strand
AGATCTACACTCTTTCCCTACACGACGCTCTTCCGATCTGCGTAGGAGAAGAAAACAACAGAGGTTTTTATCTGTCGGATGGCGGATATTACTTTGTTGGCAACGATTATATGGACCTAACTCTGAAAGGCAGCATGTACTCAAAAGGTTCATGGTCGGCAAATGTAACATCGAGATACAAACTGAGATACAAATTTTCGGGTAATGTTAACATCACATACGCCAAAACAATATCGGGCGAAAAAGGCTTGAGCGACTACATCAACCAAAGCCAATACAGCATACGCTGGACACACTCGCAAGATGCCAAAGCACGCCCAAATAGTACATTTAGCGCAAGTGTCAACTTCTCATCGAGCCAATACAACAAGTATAACACCACAGCGTCGCAAGATTATTTGACCAATACCACATCATCGAGCATATCGTACCAAATGAGCAAAATTTACAATTCGCCAATTAGCATATCGATGAACTTGCAACATACACAAAACACACGCGATTCAAGCATCAACCTGACATTGCCAAACTTTACGCTGACAATGAGCCGCATACAGCCATTCAAAAGGCGCAATGCTATTGGAAGAACTCGCTGGTACGAAGATATTGGCATTAGCTATAGCGGGACATTCCGCAATACAGTCAAAACTCACATCGACAGCCTGTTTACAAGCAAAACACTTGATAAATTTGTATATGGTGTGAACCATAAACCAACAATATCAAAATCGTTTAAAATACTGCGTTATTTTAACTTATCGCCAAGTATAACATACGGTGAGCGATGGTACTTTACACGGTCGTTTTACGAGCCAAAGAACGATACTACACCAATTTCGCGAACGGCATATCGCGAACGCGAAGAAAAAGGATTTTACAGGCTTTACGATTATAGTTTTGGAGCAGGTATCAGCACTACACTTTACGGAATGTTCTTATTCAAAAAAGGGCCAGTGAAGGCATTGCGACATGTTATAACGCCAACGGTAAGTTATAGCTGGCGGCCTGATTTTGGTCAAGAAAAATACGGCTATTACAAAATTGACCCACGCGACACTACCGGAACCCTATATTCACCCTATCGCTACGGCATTTATGGCATACCCGGCAAAGGCAAAAGTGGAGCAATATCTTTCTCGCTTGCTAACAAGTTAGAAATGAAAGTTAAAGACGAAAGCGACACTGTAAATCACGAGCGAAAAGTGGCATTATTAGAATCATTCAACCTAAGCACATCATATAATATGATTGCCGAAGAATTTAAGTGGAGCGACCTGAATATTTCAGCTAAAACTACGTTGTTCAAGACTTTAGGTATAAATATGAATGCGCGAGGTAGTTTTTACGCTATTGACTCGACAGGAACAAAAATTGAAGAATTTGAATTTAACAAATCGGGCAAACCATTCCGCCTAACAAGTGTTACGTTATCAACTGGTTATCAGCTAAATTCAGGTATGATTTTTGGAGACAAAGATGATAAATCGAAAGCAAACAACGCGGATAGCGATGAAGACGCCGATTTGCTTGCAAACGAAGAGGCAAACGGATATGATTATTTTAAAATGCCATGGAGTATAAATTTCAGCTATAGCCTTACCTACTCAAAACCCAAAAAAGAAGGCAAATTCTCACAAACACTTAGCTTTAATGGCGATTTCAGTTTGACACCAAAATGGAAAATTGGTTACTCATCTGGTTTCGATTTTGACACCAAAAAATTCACTTACACGCGCTTTAGCCTATCGCGCGATAG
>CALBPW010000383.1 GCA_937899145.1 uncultured Bacteroidota bacterium | reverse complement strand
GGATACATTGATTTTTGTATAGTGGTTATTTTGTTTTTTATGAGTTTGTTCGTTTTAATGTCATTGTAGATTTGTGATAAGTTTTGCGGGGAGTACATTTTACCATTATGTTCAATAGCAAGCTGATTGAGTATATTATGGTTCGCAAGTAAATTATTGTGCTCAATAGTTTCTTCAATTGCGATGAATTGACCTTTTTTGGTAAGAGTCTCATCGCCTATAGTTGCGGTTGCTATGTAAGTGTACAAGCCGGCTTCCCTCTTTCCTAAGTTTGCTGTATAGCCAAACTGATTGCTGGTGAAGGCTGTTTGGTAAGTTTGCTTGTTTTGGTCTGAAATTGTGATTTCAACGTCCGCGTTTGATATAGGTTCGTTCGATTTATTGTAAACTACGGCTTCTGCTACTATGCTTTTGTGTTTAGCAATGGTATTGTCAATGTTCAATACAAATCGTTCTTGTTTATCGTTGTTGCATAAGTATTGGATTGATTTGTTAATCAATTCATTATCAATGTTATAATTTTCGTATTTAAAATAATTTTGCAGCCGCCAACGCCAAATGCCTTCGCCAGCAATTACGCCAACTTTTTGTTCTCCATTTTGTGTAAAATAAATTAGCGGGTGTTTGGTCGCTATTGAGCCAATTTGTTGATAGAAAACGACTTGGCTTGATGGTATATTGCCGTATTCGCCGTAAGGCACATTTAGTGGGGGTAAATTGGAGTTTTCTGAAATGTCAAAGTCGGTACTGAAAATCTGAAAATCTTGATTTGGTTTCGGGTAGGCGTCTTCGTATTCCTTGTGTTGCTGTTTTATGTTAATTCCAAGTTTGAGCCGCTGTAATTCGTTTATATCAGTTTGTTGGCCAATTAACACTAATATTGCTATGTTTTTTTTCTTCGCGTCTTCAATTAATTTGTTTGCATTATGTTCAATTGACGGCAGTTGGTGTAATATAATTAGCGCATATTTGCCTATGTCGCCATTAAAGTCGTTTATGTTGCTGATAGTCAAACTATAACGGCTGTCTTTTTTTATTGCCTGACTTATTGCCGCTACATCGGGATGCCAACTGTTTTGTAGTATCAGAATTTTTTGCGCTTCGTCATGAATGTTGATGATGGCTGTAGCATTGTTGTTTTGTGGATTTATGTCGTTTTGTGGTAAGTCGATTTTTATGTTGTATTGTTTTAGTCCGATTTCTTCTTCGTGCAAGTAGAAAACTTTTTTTATGTATGCAAATCGTTCTGTAATGTTAACTGTCGCTGAATCAATCTTTTTGCCATTCTGACTTATTGTTAGCGTGTAGCTGCCTTGTGGAACATCATCGCCTTTTATGTATGTGACAATCGGAAAATGAGTGCTTTTGTGAGCATTTTTGTTGTGTATTATTTTGTCGATTGCAAGGTCGGGGTGTGGTTGGGTGTCGCCAAGTGCGATTGTGTAAATTGGTGGTGTAAAGGTGCTGGCTTTTTGAATAGGGCCGGCTCCATGGTTTGTAATGCCATCGCTTGCAATTATCAGTGCGCCAATATTTTGAGCGAATAATTTATTGTTGCAATAATCAAATATTGATGAGATATTTGTGCTTTGTCCGTTGAAATTTAAAGTCGGATTCTCGTCAACATCGTCTGAAAAATTTATTTGTCGAACTTCAAAGTCTGATTTTAATTTATTGCATAAATTATTGATTTCATGCGGAAAATTGTTTTTTACCCAAGCGGAGTCAGCATTCATTGCAACTGATGCTGAATTGTCGGTTGCAACAATAATTATTGGTTTTTGAATTTCGTTTTTTGTTAAGTTGAGTGTGATGTTGCTTAGTAATAGGAATATTACAATGACTGATATGCAACGTAACACTATGAGGATTGCCCGTTGCCATTTTTTCAGCTGATTTTTTATTGCAGGTGAGGAGTATAGCCACATTGCAAGTGTAACTCCAATAATTGTACCTGTCAGCAATATCAACATAATTTGTGAGAAAAAATAATTGGAGAAATGCGGTTTTAAAGCAAAATCTCCAATTATTATGATAAATTATCAGGTAAGCATTCCACCGCAAACGTTAATAACTTGTCCTGTTACGTAGCTTGCCATATCCGAACCTAAAAACGCGGCGACATTGGCGACATCTTCGGGTGTTCCGCCACGGCGCATCGGTATTTGTTTTAACCACTCATCGCGCACGTTGTCTGGCAGTACTTCAGTCATTTCGGTAAGTATAAATCCGGGCGCTATGGCGTTGCAGCGGATGTTGCGTGCGCCAAGCTCTTGTGCGGCCGATTTTGTGAATCCAATGATGCCGGCTTTTGAGGCTGCATAGTTGCATTGGTTGGCGTTTCCGCGTATTCCGACAACCGAGCTCATGTTGATGATTGAGCCTGCGGCTTGCTTCCACATGATTGGCTGTACGGCTTTGCTCATGCAAAATACCGATTTTAGGTTTACGCGCATAATGTCGTCCCATTGTTCCTCAGTAAGGCGTTTTAGGGCGGCATCGCGAGTAATGCCAGCGTTGTTCACCAAAATGTCGATTCTGCCAAATTCAGTTGCAATTGCACTTACATTTGCTTG
>CALBPW010000382.1 GCA_937899145.1 uncultured Bacteroidota bacterium | reverse complement strand
ATACGAGATAAGCTAGTGACTGGAGTTCAGACGTGTGCTCTTCCGATCTGAATGCGCCATAAGCCTGTCATTGTCAGATTGATAGTGCCTTGATACGAGCCATCGTTTTGCAATGTGAGAGCGGTGTTGTCGGGCGATGTGTGGTTTCCCATGTCGGGCATACGCGGGTCGATTTCGATAGTGAACACTTCTGTAGCCAATCCGTAGGCCTTGTCGCCCATTCCACCCTTTTTCGATACGTATGCTTCGATGGTGTTTTTGCCTGTCTGCCAGTTGGTTGGGTTGACAAGTGTCAGATAATAAGTGTCGTTTTCAATTTTGAAATTCTTGAGCCAGCTTTGTCCTTCAGGCAGCTTATCAACCGTAATGCTTGTTTTGTCAACAGTGGCACTGTTACCTAAAACTTCGATGTTGTATGATATGGTCCATTGTCCGGCTTCGCTTGTGTTCATCAGGAACGACACCCAGCCATGTTTGATTGCCAATCGGCTGTCATCAAAAGTGCTGATTCCGTCTGATGCCGGAGTGCTGTGTGTCATATCCATCTTAACCATATACATAAGTGGCGTGATATTGTTGACATCGAAATACTTAATATAGTTACCGGTTAGTTTTTTGGTTGCAACAAAGTACAAGTCGTTATATCCCACGTGCAGTTTTCCTGTGGCTGAATATGCGAACACATTGTATTTTCCGTCAATCTCTGTTGTCAGTTCGGGGATAATCTTCACTGTCTGAAGGAATTTATATACTTGCAGAGCCTCTTCGGCCGAGCAGCAGTCAACGTCATCGGTTATAGTGATTCCGGGAATTTCGATGCCTGCATCCACGCCGTCGTCGTTGCTGTTGCATGAGGCAAACACTAATGCGGCAATCGGCATAATAAATAATAATTGTAACTTTTTCATTGTTTTATATTTAAGATTTAATAAGTGAATCCGATGATGAACCGGCTTTTGTTTATGGTGCAAAGATGGATCTTGCGGTCAAATTGGCCAATCACCATTGCCGGCTATTTTTCATACCATATTTTAGGTATGGGACATTGTTTTTGGTAAATCTGATAACCGATTGAAAATTAAGAATCGAGATTAAACAATTCAATGCTTCATCAATATTTATGAACTGATTAAAAAACACTTGTATAAGAAGTTATATCCAAATCGGGTTTTGCCGGTTTTAAAATTAGGGCCGGCTCATAATAAGGCTTATGAACCAGCCCGGTTTGAAAATGAATTGTTGTTATGGTTTTTAGTATCCGGGGTTTTGGCTGATGCCAAGGTCCTCGCCGCTGAATCCTGTCGGTATTGGTTGGCGATAGTGTTTGCCGCGAATGTTATCGTATTTTGCGTGCAGGTGTTTGTTGACTTTAGCAAAGAAAGCACTAACCACGGCACCGTCTTTGCCTGTTTTGCCGGCTTCGGCATAGGTTGCATCAAAGTGTTTGTAGTTGGCAACCGCTTTGATTGATGCGATGTAGTCTTTCCAGCGTGCATGGTTGATGATATCGAATTGTTCGTAAGTGAACTCGTAGTCCCATTCGCGTTTTATCTGGTCGAATGTCGGTGCGCTAACTGTTTCAATTCCAGCGCGGGTGCGCAATTGGTTGAATGGTTCGGCGGCTTCGGCGTTTTTGCCCAATTGCACAAGAGCTTCGGCTTTTGTCAGCAGCACTTCGGCGTAGCGTATTTCGATACGATCGATAGAGTTGAAGGTAATTTCAAGATTTTCAGCATTTTCGTAACTTTGATCGACTCCTTTACCATTGATTGGTGTGTAGATTGGCGAGTAGTAAGTGTATTCAAAGCCATCTTCGGGGTTTGTAATTTTGGTAAAGTAGGTTTTTGCCAAACGTTTGTCGTTAGGATATTCGGCATACCAATTGTCGTACAAGTCATCATCGGCTACCTCTGTGTGGTTGTCGGTAAGGGTAGAGCCGTTTTCACCATTTTGGAACGGGAATGTCCACGAGCAGTGTGTTTGGTGATTACCTTGTGCGTCGTAGGCGTCGCCGTCGTGAGCAATGGTAAGCAGGTGCTCGTTGGTTTTGCGCTTGTTGCTTTCATATTCGCGGCCGAATAGTTTGTCGTATTCAGGGTCGAGAGCCAACAAACCACTGTTTATCACCTTGTTGGCGTATTCCACAGCTTTCTCCAAACGGCTGTCGGTTTTGCTGAAGGCTGGGTCGGTTTGGCTGTTGGCAATAGCTTGAACTTCGTCTGCCGATAGCGGATTGTCGCCCCAAAACAAGTAAGCGCGAGCCAGCAAGCCTTGTGCCGCTTGCTTTGATGGAATGCGGGGGTCGCCATCATAGTCTTTCAAAAGCGATTCGGCATCGGTAAAGTCGCTGACAATCTGCGCAAAAACATCGTCGATTGGTTTGCGCTCGGTTGTGCTGCCACCATCTTCGGTAAACACCGGAATTTCGCCCCAAAGTTGGGCTAATTTCAAAAATGCCAATCCGCGCAATAGTTTTGCCTTGCCGACTGCCGCAT
>CALBPW010000381.1 GCA_937899145.1 uncultured Bacteroidota bacterium | reverse complement strand
TAAGTCGATTTCAGGAAATGTCGAATCAGGAAATCGCCGACCATTTGGAAATTTCAGTAAAAGCAGTTGAAAAACATATCACGCGGGCACTCAGTGAGTTGCGCGTAACACTAAAACCTTATTTGCATTTAATTGGGATTTTTTCGGCTTTTGGGGTAGGGTTAAACCTTTTTAAATTGTTTTTATAGTGTAACATCATTTATGCGCAACATAATGAACGAAATCATTTGCGATATTGTCACTAAAAGTTTGACAGGCGGTCAACTAACTCAGCAAGAGCAATCGCAACTTGCTGATTGGTTGCGTGTTGATGCAAATGCTGATGAATATGCCGAAATGGTATCAGTTTGGAATTTTACCGGCAAAGCAAAATTTCAAATGCAAGTTGATGTTGATGCTGAATGGAACAACTTTAAGCAAATAACAAAGAAACGTGTTGTTTTGCGTCCGCGCATTTTGTGGGCTGCCTCAATTGCCGCGTCAGTGGCTTTGTTGGTTGGCATTTTTGCGGCACGCCCCGCTACCAAACAAAACGTTTACACCTATACTTCAGCTAACAATATCGAACATATCTGTTTGCCAGATAGTTCTGAAGTTATCTTGAACAAAAACAGCCAATTAACATATAAATACAGCCCTAAACGCCACGAGCGCGCCATTGCGCTTAATGGCGAGGCAATGTTTAATGTTCGGCATACAGGCGACGAATTTGTTGTGCGCACAAAACAAAAGGTTTACACAAAAGTTTTGGGAACATCGTTCAATGTTAAGGCCTATGCCGATGCTCGTGAGGTTGAATTGGCCGTAGTTGAAGGTAAAGTGAAATTTGGCAGCCGTCGTAGTAATACATTGGTAGTTAAAGGTCAACAAGCGACTTACGATTGCAAAAAGAAAATGCTGATGCCGGCCGATAGCCTCGATAATAACCAAATCGCATGGAATACGGGCTATTTTAAATTCAATAGCAAATCAATTTCAAAAGTCGCGTCTCAAATCGGTAACTATCTGAATAAGAAAGTGATACTGCCTAACGGAACATCCAACTTGCAATATACAGGTAGTTTTGAAAATCCAACAAGCGAAGATTTTGCTGAGATTATTGCAACAGCAATGAATTGGAATTATACC
>CALBPW010000380.1 GCA_937899145.1 uncultured Bacteroidota bacterium | reverse complement strand
TGGAAATGTATCCCGATTGTGGAAACAATGTTGCATTTTCAACTTGAATTCTGCACATTTGGGGAATGAACGAAATAAAAAATTCAGATTACAAGCATTATTTTTTTGGACAAGGTAATATGCTGATAAACTATGCTCATGAAGTGCTTTGTAGTAATATCGGCTCTATTTTTTTTAAGAAAGAGGAATGGTGGTATCTTAGGTTCCTTGGTGGACGTATGATGAAATGTTTTTGTGAGGATTAATCATAAATTAAACGTATGTATCATGACAAATAGTATTACCCTCGTCACTCAATTCAGCCAGACCGTCGGAGCCACCGCCCCCGTCATTATCTCGGCTTCGCGCTCGACCGACATCCCTGCCTTTTATGCCAAATGGTTTTTCAACCGGTTGGAGGCGGGCTATTGCGTTTGGCGCAACCCATTCAACCAACAGCCGATGCGCATCTCGTTCGACCAATGCAAGGCAATAGTTTTTTGGACCAAAAATCCCAAGCCGATAATTCCGTACCTTCACGAATTGGACGAAAAAGGAATTCATTACTATTTCCAATTCACGATGAACGACTACGAAAACGAGGGGTTCGAACCCAACGTCCCAAAACTCGAACATCGTATCGAAACATTCAACGAACTATCGCAAAAGATTGGAAAAGAGCGTGTTATTTGGCGTTTTGACCCACTGATTGTAACGTCCACGCTCACACCGCGCGAACTCTTGAAACGCATTTGGAATATCGGAAACAAAATCCTCGGATATACAGAAAAACTTGTTTTCAGTTTCGCCGACGTTAAGGCATACCGCAAGGTGCAGTCGAACCTTGTAAAAGATTGTCCTACATTATTCAACAAAGAGAACGTTGCAACCGCTGAAATGACTGATGACCAGCGCATTGAGTTCGTGGAAGGGCTTGTAAAATGTCGCGCCGCGTGGGCAGAAAAAGGCTGGGATCTCACCCTTGCCACTTGCGCCGAAGAAGTTGACCTACAAACATACGGCATCGAACACAACCGCTGTATAGACAGCGAACTACTTGAACGTATCTCGCAAGGCGACAACGATTTTATATATTATCTGAGGACAGGCAAAATGCCAGAAAAAAACAATCTGTTTGGCAACTCGAATCCGACAACAGTTTTGCCGCCGAAACCATACCCAAAAAAGCTTAAGGACCCTGGCCAGCGCAAAATTTGTGGTTGTATGATTAGCAAAGACATCGGAATGTACAACACTTGCCGCCATTTTTGCGTATATTGTTATGCAAACACAAGCCGCGAAACTGTCCTCAGAAACAAGGACAAACACAGCGATGATTCTGAAAGTATAATCAGCTAAATATAAGTTTGTTTCTGATTGAATTAATTACATCGCCATCAGCCACTTCCATAGCGGCAATACGTCAATCTTGCTTCCCGATTGGGTATG
>CALBPW010000379.1 GCA_937899145.1 uncultured Bacteroidota bacterium | reverse complement strand
AATTAAATTAATATCAAATGTTTCTGCTAATTCAAAACAACCATTTTGATTATCATTTTCATTTTGTTCAAATGTTATTTTAGGAATTTTTACATCACTTAATTTTTTGATACCTTCTATATTTAAATAATCTAAATAATTTATCAAATTTAATTTTTGAGATAAATATTCAATTATATCTTCAAGTGAATAAACCAAAATTGTTGGGATAAAAGAACTAATTAGAATTTTGTTAATTTTTATATTATTTTCATTTTCAACATAAAGAAAAACAAAAAATATTATTCCTGTTTTATAAGTTAATAAAAATATTTTTTCGAAATTTTTTATATATTCATCAAGTCTTATTATTAAGAAATAAAAATAAGTCCTAATTATCGAGCTATTTTCATTTCTCTTTTTTTCTAAATAATTTGCAATTTCTTCAAAGCTTAAACATTCAAAAGATTTTGGATTAATAATAGATTTTATTTCCTCCATTTTTTCGTGAAATATTTTATCTCCTATTATAATAAAATCTTTGATAGTTAAAGCATCATTAATTATTTTTTGTTCTTCTTCCTTGAAATTATTAGCATTCACAATTGGATTTGCATATAAAAGAAAAGTACAATATCTTTGTTCACTATTAGTCAAAGAAATAATTAATTCATTCAAAAAATTTTTCCAGTGGGTAACTGTGAATATTGGCGCTGGCGGCAAATCGGTTGGAACAACTGACTCTGTCGATTTGCCTGAACCGCCAAAAGAAGTGAACCTTGTTATTTAAATAACCCATTTAAAATTAAAAACACTATGAGACGATTACCCGTTTATTTTCTCGTCGATGTTTCAGAATCGATGGTCGGCGAGCCAATCAAGCAAGTTGAAAATGGAATGCGAACAATCATTCAAGAATTGCGTGCCGACCCGTATGCCCTTGAAACAGTGTATGTGTCGGTTATTGCTTTTGCAGGAAAGGCTAAAAGTTTATCGCCTCTTACAGAGCTATTCAAGTTTTATCCACCGATACTTCCCATTGGTGGCGGTACTTCGTTGGGTAAGGCACTCAATTTCCTGATGGACGATATTGAACAATCGGTTGTAAAAACAACTGCGGAACAAAAAGGCGATTGGAAACCTATAATATTCTTATTCACTGATGGAAATCCAACCGATGACACGGCCGCCGCCTTTGCCCGATGGAATAGCAAATTCAAACGTAGAGCCAACATTGTGGCAATATCAATTGGCGATAACGTGAACACGCAGTTGTTGGGGCAAGTGTCTGATAATGTTTTGCGTCTGACTGAAACTGATGAGACATCGTTCAATCAGTTTTTCGAATGGGTTACCGATTCAATAAAAACAACAAGTGTATCACTATCGAACCAAGGTATTGACGATGTGAATCTTGCTCCGATATCAGGCATCAATCTTGAAAAAGTTGACACAAAAGCACCTTGTAAGGTTGATGAAAATTTTGCTGTCTTACTCGGGAAATGCCCGAATACAACGAAGCCCTACCTGATGAAATACGCCAAACGACTGTCGGGGTCGGAAGTGATTGATGATTTCAATGTGGTGGATTTCAAACTTGTAGGAGCGTATCAGATTGATGAAGAACAATATGATTTGTTAAGCGACGGAAAATCAAATAGAAACATTAATACAAACAATCTTACAGGAGCTCCGACTTGTCCTTGCTGTGGCAATCAATGGGGATTAGTTATTTGTGGAGAGTGTGGTCAGATATCGTGTGCGGACAATAGCGGAAAATGCAAGTGTGCATGGTGCGGCACAGAAGGTCAGATAAGCGAAATTGATCCGTCGGGGCTTGATATCACAAGAGGTAGGGGGTGAAAATGAATGCAGATGATTTTTTGAAATTGTTGGTCAATGGCAAAAACGATGCTGATTTTGAGGGTTTTTTGAAATTCACATCGGATAAATTATGGAACCAATACAACGATTACCTGATGGATAATATCTTAATAACAGAAAACAAAGTTAACGCTATTGTAGTTAATCTGCCTAATGCAAGCGAAAACAAGCCTTATGAGCATACCGTCGATTTTGGCGACCCGCGAATAGTCATCGTTCGTGCCGAGGGCTTGGTGGCAGAAACTCACGGATTGGCAATAACAGTGAGTGATGATAAAAAGAGTTTTAAAATAGCAGGCACGCCCGATTTGAATCCAATCAGAAATTCTGGAATTGATGTGGAATCAACCTTTGAGCTAACCGTGTTCTACACATACGAAGGGCTGAGTCTGCCGCCCCAAAAAACTTTACTTGAACGTAAATTATCGTTGGTGATAAACCAAGACCCGCGCTATTTGTGGAAAAACATTCCAGTTGATTGGGATAATATGCCAGAACCTAAATATTACAAGGAAGATACCGGATATGCCTATGTTACGGTGAAGGCGTTGCCCGATGGGACACCACAGAAAGACATTGTGGCAGCCAGCAAGCGCGGACGCTCACACGCACAAGAAGGCAAACCGCGCGACGACCATTTCGAATTATATCACAACGACCAAACCAATTGGTATGTTATAGCAGTAGCCGATGGTGCAGGGTCTGCAAAATTTTCTCGCGAAGGTTCACGAATTGCCTGCGGAGTGGCTGTTGAGGTATGTAAGAAGGCCTTGTCGAATTGCGAAAAGTTTGAAGAGAATATAAATTTATGGCATATTGACCAAAAATCGGAAGATGCCGGCAAATTAGTTTCCACCGACATTTACAACATTCTTGGCAAGGCTGCGCACACGGCGCATAATGAGATAAAAGCCGAAGCCGCACGTACAAAAAACCGTCTGAAGGATTATGCCACCACCTTGCTTTTAGCAATTTGCAAAAAATTCGATTTCGGTTGGTTTGTGGCTTCGTTTTGGGTTGGTGATGGGGCTATGTGCCTATACGACAGGAAAAATCATACTTCTGTGTTGCTTGGCACCCCTGATGAAGGCGAGTATGGCGGTCAGACGCGATTCCTGACTATGCCTGAAATATTTGCCAATCCAACCGACTTTTTCAGCAGGCTGAAATGCCGTATTGTTCCTGATTTTACGGCACTATTCCTAATGAGTGATGGTGTGAGTGACCCAAAGTTTGAAACTGATGTCAACCTTAACAGCACCGAAAAATGGGATGCTTTGTGGGACGATTTGAAAGACAATGGTGTTGAACTGACCGATGACAACGAAGCAGCCAAAGAACAACTTCTCAATTGGCTCGACTTCTGGTCTGTTGGTAATCACGATGATAGAACAATTGCAATTCTTTATTGATTTATGGCGCAAAAAATTAAGCTAAAAGCCAACGATGGTAGTATTGTTGAATTCTACGATGAGATAAAAGCTCGAGGTGGCGTAAAAGATGTCTATTTCAGTGTTGATAAAACCTACGTTGTGGCATTTTATCGCAAGAAACTTGATGCTAACGACATAGAGCGGCTTAAAAATATAGTGAATACTTACCACCAACGCATTTTTGAATCATCGCCTGAAGGCAAGTATTGGGAGGACTATCTGATTATGCCCACCCGTATGGTTGAATGGGATGGAAAAATAGGTGTTGCAGTGCCGTTTTATAACAAACGCTTTTTTTTCAGCAGCGGGCCATTCAATGGCAAAGAAAAAGAAGGCAAGTGGTTTGCTTCGGCAAAATTGCGTAATCGGTTTTTGCCGGCTGATCAAAAAGGAACTTGGCTGACGCATTTGCACATGTGCATAAAGATAGCTCGTGCTGTCCGGCGTTTGCATGCTGCAGGACTTGCTCATTCTGACTTGTCATACAAAAACGTCTTGGTTGACCCAGTTATGGGCAGTGCTTGTATTATTGATGCGGACGAGTTGGTGGTGCCGGGCAAATTTCCACCGGGAGTTATTGGCACCCCCGATTTTATTGCGCCAGAAGTTATGGAAACCAAAGAACTGCCTATTGACGACCCGAAACGCAAACTGCCCAGCATCGATACTGACCGTCATGCGTTGGCTGTGTTGATTTATATGTATCTGCTAAACCGTCATCCACTGCGCGGAGGCAAAGTTCACGACCTCGACCCGGCAAAAGACGAGGAACTTAGTATGGGTAAAAACGCATTGTTTATTGAACTAAAGGATGCTGGGCTTTCGGTAGAGACTGAGGTTCCTTTCGATGTGTCGTATAAAGGACATATCGTGGGGTCTTACAAGGCTGATATGATTGTAGAGCAGAAGGTCGTTGTGGAGCTGAAGGCAACTAACACTTTGGCGCCTGTTAATGAGGCGCAACTGGTTAACTACCTCACTGCTTCTGGCATTGACGATGGTGTCCTCATCAATTTCGGTTCTGAGCATATCCAGATTCGCCACCGCACCCGCATCTATCGTCCCAAAGCAGTCATAGCCGACACCTAAAGTCTGAAGTCCAAAGTCTAAAGTCCAAAGTCTGAAGTCTGAGGTCTGAAGTCCAAAGTCTGAGGTCTGAAGTCTGAAGTCTAAAGTCTGAAGTCTGAAGTCCAAAGTCTGAGGTCTGAAGTCTG
>CALBPW010000378.1 GCA_937899145.1 uncultured Bacteroidota bacterium | reverse complement strand
GATTTTGCGAGGCGATAAAATTCAATAAAATCACCCTTGTTTTTCTCATATAGAGTGCTAACTTTGGTATATGCGATTTGCATAAACCACTAAAACTAAGTACCTATGTATAACCAACAAGAATTAGCATCAATCAAGGCTCACGGGTTGGAGCCTCGCGATGTAGAAGAGCAAGTCAGAAAGTTTGCCAAAGGCTTTAAGCCGCTGCACATAATCGCGCCAGCAACGGCTAAAAATGGCATAAAATGCCTGTCGGAGGCGCGATTGCTTGAGTACGTAACGTTGTACGAGGCCTCAAAAGCCAAAAAAGTGAAGTTTGTGCCAGCCTCAGGAGCCGCTTCGCGTATGTTTAAAAAACTTTTTGAGGCTATGGATAGTTACAGAGGCCCTCAAGATTACGAAAAGGCAATGGCAGACAAGGCAATTGCCGATTTGTGCAACAATATTACAAAATTCGCGTTTTATGCTGATTTACAAGAAGTTCTGGAAAAACAAGGCACATCTGTCGAAGCTGTCTTGAAAAACAAACAAATAGATGTCCTTTTGCAAGCAATCTTGACCGATAAAGGTTTGAGCTACGGCAAGTTGCCAAAAGGATTATTGAAATTCCACAAAACCGATTACGGCTGCATAACACCTTTTGAGGAGCACCTTATTGAAGGTGCCGCATACGCAGCTACCAATAGCACTGCTTACTTGCATTTTACGGTTTCTGATAATCATAAAGAACTGTTTGAAAATAAGTTACACGAAGTGTTATCGTTCTATAGTAAAAAATACAACTGCAATTTCGAAGTGTCGTTTAGTGTGCAAAAACCTGAAACCGATACCATTGCAGTTGACGAAAATAACACACCTGTTCATACCGCCGATGGTGGTTTAGTTTTCCGCCCGGGTGGGCATGGCGCGCTTATTGCCAATCTTAGCCAAATTGATGCCGACCTTATTTTTGTAAAAAATATAGATAATGTGGTGCAAGACCGACTGAAAGCTGATACCCTGCTTTACAAAAAGGCTGTGGCAGGTATGTTGCTCTGCAACCAAGCAAAAATTCACGATTATCTGCGCAAACTCGACGAGGGTGTTTCTGATGCTCTCATTCAAGAAATTGAAGCGTTTGTAAAGGTTAAACTTCAAATTCTGCCACCAGCTGAATATCCATTATTTTCTGATAATCAGAAAATCGACTTTTTGCGCGCTAAACTGAATCGTCCAATTCGTGTTTGCGGAATGGTTAAAAACGAAGGCGAACCGGGGGGCGGCCCATATTGGGTAAAAGGTATTGACGGTTCTGTTCAACTTCAAATTCTTGAAAGCACACAAATACCTGATGATAAGAAAGATATAATGGCAAGCGCAACACATTTCAATCCTGTCGATTTGGTTTGCTCAACAGTTGATTACAAAGGCAACAAATTTGATTTGCCACGCTATGTTGACCAACAGACTGGCTTTATAAGCAGCAAGAGCATTGAAGGAAAAACAGTGCGCGCACTTGAGTTGCCGGGCTTGTGGAATGGCGCAATGAGCGATTGGATTACACTTTTTGTTGAAGTGCCAGCCACTACTTTCAATCCTGTAAAAACAGTGAACGATTTGTTGCGCGATGCGCATCAGTAAGTGCTTGGAAATATAAAGCGAAACGTCAGTTAAACAATAGGTTAACTGACCTTTCGTTTTAAACTTTAATTGTGGTATAGAATTTAGTTTATAAGTGTTGCAGCAACTTTAAAATATCCTCACCAATGTCGCTCCATACCCATATTCCTTAAACGAAGCATCTTGATAATCAAGTTTTTTCTTCATCTGGTCGAGTTTGCGGCGGATTTCGAGTTTTAACACACCAGCGCCAACTCCGTGTATAAAGACAATCTTTTTTGTGCCATTGTGCAAGGCTTTGTCAAGCTCTTCGTTGAATTTTTTTAACTGAATTTCAAGCATTTCGCCATTTGATAATCCTCTAAAATCGTCAAGCAATTCGTGTATGTGCAAGTCAACTTCCACAATTTGAGATGGTGTCGTTTTTGCCGATTTAAATTCTTTATGTTCAATTGCCGAACCTTGTTTTTTCTGATTCATAAGATTTTTAAAATCCTTTTCAGTCATGTTTTCAAGCGAGTCGGAGGCTGCTTTTTCATCAATCAGTGCAATCATCATTGCGTTTTTATTGAAAAATTCGTTTTTTACAAACGAAGTTTCTTTATAGAATTTTACAGGGTTTAGCTCAATGGTGCGCGATAGTGGTTCTTTAACTTTGAAATGCCCTTTTTGGTAAAATGATAAATGACAGGTATATGCTGGAATTATGTTAATATCATCGGTTGCGATTGTCGAAATCTGAACTTTTGTATTTGCTTCAAGAACGCCTACAGCCTCTGACGAACTTTTTTCTTCTGAATCGGTCGAAATAATATTGTAAAGTACGTTGTAGTTGCTGTCGTTTATCAAATACAACTCAAAACCTTGGTTTTGTTTTTTAGGGACAAAAGCTAAAAATTCGCGCAGAAAATCGCCATTGCTTTTATCAATAGCCACTTCGGGATAAAAAATTCCTTCAATTGATGGGGTGGGTGATTGACTATCGTTGCTTTCGCTATCGTCTTGATTATTAGCTGATAATGTATTGTTAATCGAGTTTTTATGTTCACTGCGCAATTGGTTGTCGGTAGCCGATTCAATTACTACAAGCTCACTTTTTGGCATTGGCACTTCAAAATCGTCATCATTTAGTACCATAGCGGTATTGCGGTCGATTATGCCAACAACTTTTCCTCCTCCAACATCGTTTAAAAAGCGAACAATGTCGCCTACTTTAACATTCATAGCAAATCAATTTAAATTGTGCGAAGTTAAATTATTTTTGCACCGGATTTTACTAAAAATATTTGTGTTCTGTTTTTATGTAATCGATTGATAAATACAAATTTAGCAAAATGAAAATTCCTTCTGACATTGCAATATCCGATTTTAATTATCCGCTACCCGATGAGCGCATTGCAAAATATCCGTTGGCGCAACGCGACCAATCGAAGTTGTTGGTTTACAATAGTGGCAAAATTAGTGAAGATGTATTTAAAAATTTGGCACAGTATTTAGACGCTGATTCTGTGATAGTTACCAATAACACGAAAGTTATTCGCGCCCGCATGGAATTTTTCAAAGAAACGGGTGCCCGTATTGAGGTTTTTTGCCTTGAACCATACGAACCTGCTGAATATAACATAATGTTTGCGCAAACAAACAGTTGTGTGTGGCTTTGCTACGTAGGAAATAGTAAGAAATGGAAAGATGGCTATTTAACAAAAAGTATGGATTTGGGAGAAAGACATGCTGTTCTTCATATTTCGAAAGTTGGTAGTGTAAAAGATGCTCAACTTATTCAATTTGAATGGGATAACTCTAATATTTCGTTTGGCGAAATAATAGATTGGGTAGGACAAATTCCAATTCCGCCATATCTTAATCGTCCTGCCGAAATGGTTGATAATGAGCGGTACCAAACGATTTATTCGGCTGAAAAAGGCTCGGTAGCAGCACCAACAGCTGGTTTGCATTTTACGCAATCGGTTTTTGATTCGCTTAAAACAAAAGGAATTGAACATTATAATGTAACGCTGCATGTTGGCGCTGGCACTTTTAAACCAGTTCAAACAACTACTATTGGTGAACATCCAATGCATATTGAGCACTTTGTCTTGACAGAAGAAATTTTGTTGCCACTTTACAATAATAGTAAAAAAGTGGTGGCTGTCGGCACAACTACTGTGCGCACACTTGAAAGTATGTATTGGATGGGTGTAAAAGCAAAATTGGGGTTGGAAAATCCGCTATCGCTTGGGCAATGGGAGGCATACTCATTGTCAGACAATATTTTACCAAAAGATGCCTTTTCTGCTTTAATTGATATTTTGCATCAATCAGAGAAACAAGAACTTATGGCAAATACTTGCATAATGATTGCTCCCGGATATTCGTATAAAATTGTCGATAATCTGATAACTAATTTTCACCAACCCCAAAGCACATTATTGTTATTGGTATCGGCACTTGTTGGTGGTGACTGGAAACAAATTTATAATTACGCACTTAACAACAATTTCAGATTTTTAAGTTATGGCGATAGCTGTTTGTTGAAGGTGAAATAGTGCGTGAAATAGGCTGTTTAGCGCAGTTTTGAAGTTTATAGCCTGAAATTTTCTGATAAACAAAAAGGAGAACAAATCTGCTCTCCTTTTACTGTTGTGCTACTGTGCTACAAGAATTATTCAGCAGCAACACTATCAGCAACAACAACAGCACTGTCAGCAACAGCAGTAGAGTCGCAGCATACTTTTGTTGTATCGCAGCAAGCGGTAGTGTCGGCAGCTGCTTTTTCGCACTTCTTGTTGTCAGATTTTTGGCAGCAAGATGTCATAACCATTGCCATCGCAACAGTAGCCATAAATAAAAAAGTCCTTTTCATTTGTAAAAAATTAAATAGTTTTCTTTGACATTACAAATGTAGTACAATATTATTGCATTTCAGAATGTTATTGGAAAAATATTATTTTTTTTCTGTGGGCAACGCAACTTTTGGTCAAAATGGCGCGTCAATATGATTGAATTTTAAAAAAAATGACAATATTTGTTTACACTAAAATTTTATAGTTATGAAAAAGATTTCAATTTTAAGCTTAGTTGCTTTCGGTGCATTGGTTTTTGCAAGTTGTGGAGGCACACAATCAGTTACAAACGGTCGTCAAGAGGTAACCATTCCTTGTGCCGATCAAGGTCAGTCAACAAAAGATATGTTCCGTGCAAGTGCAACGGCTAAAAGTCAAGACCTTAATCTTGCTAAACAAAAGGCGTTGCTAAACGCAAAACAATATTTAGCATCTAACATCGCTTCTGTAATTAAGTCGGTGTCTGAAAATTATGCAAACGAAATGGATGCCGCCGGCAAACAAGAGTTTGAACAATCGTATCAGAATATGACTAAAGAAGTTGTTAATCAGAAGCTTAACTCGGTTAAAGTAACTTGCGAAAAGTATTTCCAAGCCGATGGTGGCGGTTATGAGGCTTTTGTAGCTGTTGAGATGAGTAAAGATGATGTTTTGGATTCGGCTGAATCTGCCATTTCAAAAGACAAAAAACTTGAGGTTATGTATGACCGCGAAAAATTCCGTCAGAAATTTGACGAGGAGATGAGCAAAATGCAATAATTTGTGAATCAGAATTTTAACGAAGTTGCCCGATGCATTCGGACAACTTCTTTTTTTCAATATTCATCTTAAACACTCTGAAAATGAAAAAGATACTATTAACATTTGCATTGTCGTTAGGATTGGTATCGATAAATATTGCTACTGCACAAAAGGCAAAAGTTATTGAAAGTCAGCCTAAAAAGCAACCCGCATGGGTGAATACATTGGTTAAAGATTACATCATTGCCGTTGGCACATCGTCAACAATAGAAGATGCGCAAGAAAAAGCCCTTGTTAAGGTTAAAGAGCGCATAATCAGTTCGGTAGCCGATAATATATCTTCAAAATCAGAATATACTTTGATTGAAGATAATCAGGCTGGCGATATGGACATAAAAGAAACTTACAAAGTGGCAACTAAAACCCGTGCCGCCGACATCCCTTTCATCAAGGGGATTTCGCTAAATCAGGTTGAAGAATACTATTGGGCAAAGGTTAAGGAAAGCGACGGGCGCATCAATTTTTATTATCATATAAAATATCCTTTTAGCGATTTTCAGCTAAAAAAGTTAGTTATGGA
>CALBPW010000377.1 GCA_937899145.1 uncultured Bacteroidota bacterium | reverse complement strand
TGCTCAAATTTTTTTGCGCAAAAATCGACATCGCATTGTAGAACATTCTGACATAGTTGACGCTGCCTTTTTTGGTGCTTTCGCCTTTGTAGTGAATAATGCGTGTTTCGGGGAAGTAATAATTTTTGTATCCGCCTTTTATAATTCTGTACGACAAGTCAATATCTTCGCCGTACATAAAAAAATCTTCGTCGAGTAAGCCAACTTTATCAAGAGCTTTGCGCCTAAGCAGCATAAAAGCTCCTGCAAGTACATCTACTTCATTTACAGCATCTTTATCGAGGTGCCCCATGTAGTATTGGTTGAAGCGGCGCGATTTGGGAAACAAACTTGATAATCCGAAAATCTTGTAGAAAGCAACCATTGGCGACGGAAAGCCGCGCTTGCTTTCGGGCAGATAATCGCCTTTGCCGTCAATCATTTTCACACCAAGCCCGCCGGCTTCGGGGTGTGCGTCCATAAAGGCGATGGTTTTGCTAAATGTGTCTTCTTCTATCAGTGTGTCAGGATTTAACAATAATACATATTCACCCGTTGATTGTCTGATTGCTTGATTGTTGGCTACTGCAAATCCTGTATTGCGTTTATTTTCAATAAGTTTAACTTGTGGAAATTTTTCAATCACCATTGCGCACGAACCATCAACCGAGTTGTTGTCAACTACAAATATTTCAGTATCAATATTTTTTGCGGCTTTTAATACCGAGTGCAGGCATTGCTCCAAAAAATATTTCACATTGTAGTTAACAATAACAACCGATAGTTTCATTTGCATTTTTTTTAGCCGATGCGAAAATAATAAAATACCAAAACGCACGCGTTTTTTGTGCGCTATCACAATTTGACTATTCCCATTTCAAGTCTTGCTTTCCGCCATTTTATGTATCCGGCAATTGCCATTATGGTGTATATGACATAAAGTCCGGTAGTTAGATACATTTCTTTGGTTGAATATAGCACAGCCGAAACGCCATCGGCAACAATAAAAATGAGCCATTGTTCAATCATCTTACGGGTCAGCATCCAAGTAGCAGTAATGGCAAGCGCGGTTGTAAAGGCGTCGCCAGTGGGTATTGGCGAATCGGTAAATGTTGATAGCAGCCAATGCAGAAAAATGAAAATGGCAATTGTTGCTAAACTTAACATAATCCATTGCTTTGAGGTTGGTGAGCTGATTCGCAACTCTTCGCCTTTTTGCTCTTTGTGCGTTTTCCATGCAATAAAGCCGTAAATGCTGATTATCAGGTAATAAACCTGCAATCCCATATCGGCATAAAATTTATTTGTAAAATAAACTGCTGTGTAAAGTCCTGACGACAATGCGCCAAGTGGCCACAGCCATATACTCTGCCGTATCGATAATGTTAGATATACAATGGTTGAAACTACACCAAATAATTCCAGCCAGTTGTTAATTAGCCAATTAACCATCTATCTTTATTTTCTTGGTTTTAGTTTTGAGTTGTACAATTTTTCGTTTTTAATCAACTCAACGGCCTGATTAAAAATGGGGTCGGCGGTGTTGATTATCTGGTAAAATTCGCCTGAATTGTACAAATCGCGGGCAATAGCGGCTTTCAGATTGATGCGCATGTGCTCGCGGCTACGATTAAACGCTCCTTCGTCGAATTTTAGTTTTTCGCTTGACGCATAATCAGTCAGCTGCTTCAAAAACTCATCGGTAACAGTGAATTCTTTTTCAAATATTTTGAAATCGCTATCGGTTTTTGTCGGTTTGTATTTGCGTTCAAGCTCTTCACGATTATTGTCTATATAGTTGAGAATGAATTTGTTAAAAATGCCTTTGCGAATCATCATCGAGTAATAATTTGTATAGTGCGATGTGTCTATTGGTACAAAAACATCTGGCATTATTCCGCCTCCACCATACACAATGCGATGATTGCGGTTGGTGTAATATTTTTCTGATGTCGGCAGATGAATTGAGTCGGCATTGTATAATTCGCCATTGTTATAGCGCTCGTGAAAACTTTTTTCGTATTCTTCAACTCCCTCATTATAAGAACGTTGTATGCATCTTCCGGTTGGCGTATAGTATCGTGCTACGGTTAGCCGTATCATTGAGCCGTCGTTAAGCGGAAACTGATTCTGCACCAGTCCTTTACCAAAGGTGCGCCGCCCAACCAGCACTGCGCGGTCCCAATCTTGCAAGGCGCCCGATACAATCTCGCTGGCTGATGCCGAACTCTCGTTAACCATAACAACCACGCGCCCGTATCTGTTTTTTGAGTTTCCTTTTGTGTTGTAGGTTTGTTTAGGCGATTTTGAACCTTCTGTGTAAACAACCATTTGTCCGTTTTCAAGGAATTGGCTTGCAAGGTCGAAACCGGCCGATAGGTATCCGCCGCCGTTATCTGTCAGATCTACAATAAGATGCTCCATGCCTTGCGAACGTAATTTTGCGACGGCTTGGTTGTATTCATCTGTTGTTGTTGCTGCAAACCGGTTGATTTTTATGTATCCAATTTTTTCTTTTTTATCGACAATGTAGGCAGCGTCAACACTGTAAATTGGAATTTTGTCGCGTGTTATCCTAAAGTCAATCAGTTGTTTTTCGCCATGTCGCATTACTTTTACGCCGACAACCGTTCCCTTTTTGCCGCGTAGCATTTTTTGCACCATTTGGTTTGTCAGCCCAACACCTGCAATGTTTGTAGTATCAACATAAATAATGCGGTCGCCAGCAATCAGCCCCACACGCTCCGATGGTCCGCCACTTATGACAGCCACAACCATCAGCGTGTCGTTTAAAATGCTAAACTGAATGCCGATGCCTTCAAAATTGCCTTCAAGCGGCTCGTTCATCGCTTTCACTTCGTCTTTTGATATGTAAACCGAGTGTGGGTCAAGTTCTTTCAGTATCGACACAATGCCTGTTTCAACTAATTTCGCTTGATTAACAGTATCGACATATAGATTGTTGATTAGCTCGAGAACGTGATTCATTTTGAAATTTTGCTCGCGATATTGCGATTGCTTGAAATTTTGCTCACGATATTGCGCTTGCGAATTTAAGCAGAAAGCGCATAATGTTATGATAATAAGTAATTTACGCATAATTTTGCTTTTAACGAGGTTCAAAGGTATAAAAACAAAGTGAAAATGCCGGAAAAATAATGTTTATGCGTGTTGAAGATTATTGTTTCTTTTGCAATCGGAAAATAGAATTTTTTATGAAAACTATATGTGTTTTTTGTAGTTCGAATCTGGGCTCTAATCCTATATATCAGCAAGTTGCGGCTGAAATGGGGATGCTGTTAGCCGCACACCAATTTAATATAGTATATGGTGGCGCAAATGTAGGCTTGATGCGATGTATGGCGGATGCGGCAATTGCCGGCGGTAGCAGAGTTACCGGTGTGATTACTAATTTTTTGGCAGATAAACATCTGACACAGAGTGGATTAGCGAAATTAATTGTTGTTGAGACAATGCAAGAACGCAAAGCAAAAATGGAAGAGCTGTCAGATGGATTTATTGTGCTGCCGGGGGGCTTTGGAACGATGGAGGAGATGTTTGAAGTGCTGACTGCAGGGCAACTTGGCTTCCATTCAAAACCAGTTGTGTTGCTAAATGTTAATAAATATTACGATTTTTTGCGTCAGCAACTCAATTTTATGGTAAGCCAGCGTATGCTGCTCGAACCTCATGCTGGTATCGCTCAATTTGCTGATAATCCGGAAGATGCAATTAAAAAGCTGTTGTCGTACCAAGCGCCGGTTCTTGGAAAATGGATTGACGATATTAGGCGCGATAATGGGCATGCGATTTAGCTTATAAATTGTTTCGATTTGTCTTTGTAAAATTGGAATATGAGGTTACTTTTGCGGCTGCAAAAATATACATCCGCTTTGTATAAAAATACATAAAATTGAATATTTCTTATTGAAAGAAAAATGGAGAAGTACAACGACAACATTAAAATTTTGGTAGCCGACAAAAGCCATTATAGCTATGTTGACGAAATTTTAACAACAATAGCCGCCGCTGCAAAAGTGCGCGGAACAGGCATCGCAAAGCGCAATCCGGGTTATGTTAAACAAAAGATGAGCGAGGGCAAAGCCGTTATTGCTCTTGATGGCGAAAAATTCGCAGGTTTCAGCTACATCGAAACTTGGGGTGGTAAGCATTATGTTACAACATCGGGATTGATAGTGCCTGAAGAGTATCGGGGACACGGCTTGGCGCGCCGCATTAAGCATGTAACATTCTCGCTTGCCCGTATGCGCTGGCCGCAAGCAAAAATATTCAGCCTGACATCGGGGGCGGCTGTCATGAAGCTGAACACCGAGCACGGCTATGTGCCTGTAACATTTGCCCAGCTAACCGACGACGAGACTTTCTGGAAAGGCTGCGAAGGCTGTATCAATCAAGACATTCTGAAGCGCACCGACCGCCGCTATTGCGTTTGCACGGGTATGCTTTACGACCCTGAGCGCCCGCGTAGTGTGCGCGACGCCGATGAGGAATTGGCAAACGACCCGGGCGTTGTCGATATTATCAATGCACGATTTCCTGACGGATTTCCAGAGGAAGACTGAACGATTGAAAATTAAAAATTAAGAATTAAAAATTGACAATTAAAAATTATAAACGGTAGGAATGCGATTTGTTGAGGTCGTCTAACCAATTGAAAATTAAAAATTGAAAAAGAATATGAGTTTTCAGTATTTCCGATAGTTTTGGGGCTGCGCGAAAATCCTAAAAACCAAAAATCGTAATTCATAAATCAAAAAATCGAAATAATATGGAACAGAAAAAGAAAGTTGTAGTAGCATTCAGCGGTGGGCTTGACACCTCATATACAGTGATGTATCTTGCTAAAGAAAAAGGCTACGAAGTTCACGCAGCGTGCGCCAACACAGGTGGCTTCAGTGCTGAACAATTGAAAACAAACGAAGAAAACGCCTACAAACTTGGCGCGACAAAATACGTAACTCTCGATGTTACAAAGGAATACTACGAGAAAAGTTTGAAATACATGGTTTTTGGCAACGTGCTGCGCAACAATTGCTACCCGATTTCTGTGTCGTCGGAACGCATCTTCCAAGCCATTGCCATTGCTCGCTATGCAAAGGAGATTGGCGCAAGTGCCATTGCTCACGGCTCAACAGGTGCCGGCAACGACCAAATCCGTTTCGATATGACTTTCCTTGTGATGTGTCCGGGTGTCGAAATTATCACCTTGACTCGCGACGGCAACTTAAGTCGTCAGGAAGAGGTTGATTATCTGAATAAAAACGGATTTTTTGCCGATTTTACAAAATTGAAATACTCCTACAATGTGGGCATTTGGGGCACATCAATATGCGGAGGCGAAATTCTTGACTCAAAACAAGGTTTGCCCGAATCGGCCTACCTGAAGCATCCTACAAAAGAAGGACCTGAAACGCTGAAACTCGGTTTTGAAAAAGGCGAACTTTGCAGCGTCAATGGTAAAAAATACGATGACAAAATTGCTGCTATTCAGGCTGTTGAAGAGATTGGAGCCGCTTACGGCATCGGTCGCGACTGCCACGTTGGCGACACCATTATCGGCATAAAGGGACGCGTGGGCTTTGAGGCCGCAGCACCAATGCTGATTATCGGCGCTCATCGTTTTCTTGAGAAATTCACGCTCTCAAAATGGCAGCAATACTGGAAAGACCAAGTGTCGAACTGGTACGGAATGTTCCTTCACGAGAGCCAGTATCTTGAACCGGTAATGCCCGACATTGAGGCTATGCTTACAAGCAGCCAACGCAATGTTACGGGCGAAGTTACACTTGAATTGCGTCCGCTTACATTCCAAACAGTTGGAGTTGATTCGCCTAGCGATTTGGTTAAGAATAAATTAGGTGAGTATGGCGAAACAGCAAAAGCGTGGAGTTCCGACGATGCAAAAGGATTCATCAAAGTTACATCAACCGCTCTTAGAGCTTATTATTTGGCGCATCCGAATGAGAGACAATAAGGAGAGTATATTTGTTTAATGACGAAACTTTAAAAAACTTAAAACTTAAAAATCATGTCCGAAGTAAAGCGTCTTAAAAAATCCCGGAATCGTGTAATATGCGGTGTTTGTGGTGGGCTGGCCGAGTATCTCGACCTTGACCCGACTGTAATGCGAATAATCTGGGTTCTGCTTTTATTGTTCGCAGGCGGTGGACTTCTACTTTACCTTATTTTTGCACTTATTATGCCAAACGAATAAGCAAGTTGTAAATTCTTCAAACGAAACTTGTAAACTTTATAACTTAAAATTCTGAAAATGATAAAGATAGGAATACTTGGAGCTGCCGGATACACGGGCGGTGAACTTATCAGATTATTGATAAATCACCCTGAAGCCGAAATTGTGTTTGCCAACAGCGAATCGAATGCCGGAAACCTCGTCAGCGATGTGCACGAAGGCCTGATTGGCGAAACCGACCTGCGGTTCACTGCCGAAATGCCGTTCGACAAGGTTGATGTTGTTTTCTTCTGCTTCGGACACGGCAAAAGCGAGGCTTTCCTGAAAGAGCACACCATACCTGACAATGTGAAAATCATCGATATGGCGCAAGATTTCCGCATCGCCGCTCCAACTCACGACTATGTTTACGGTTTGCCCGAAATTCATCGTGCGCAAATTGCAGAATGTCAGCATCTTGCCAATCCGGGCTGTTTTGCGACTTGTGTGCAACTTGGGCTGCTGCCTCTTGCAAAAGCCGGTTTGCTGAAAAACGATGTAGCCGTAAACGCCATCACAGGCTCAACAGGAGCAGGGCAGAAGCCATCGGCAACCACACATTTCTCGTGGCGGAACAACAATATGAGCATCTACAAAGTGTTCACACATCAACATTTGCACGAGATTTGCCAATCGCTCAACGAGTTGCGTCCTGCCACAGCTCCAGCCGTTGCCGATACACTTGTTGCGCAACCTAAAGCTGATGAAATCACCATCGATTTTATACCTTATCGTGGCGATTTTGCCCGTGGCATTTTCTGCACCGAAGTTGTAAGGTTTGAAGGCGCAGAAGGCTCGGCAACCAACCCGACAGCTGAGCAGCTAACTGCCATATACAAAGAGTTTTATGCCGATGCCGCCTTTACACACTACAGCGATAACGACATTGACCTGAAACAAGTTGTCAATACAAATAAAGCAATTGTGCATATCGATAAATTTGGCAATAAAGCCGTGATTACAAGCATGATAGACAATTTGCTGAAAGGTGCAGTGGGCCAAGCTGTGCAAAATATGAATATAATGTTCGGCATTGACGAAAAAGCCGGTTTAAATCTGAAATCGTCAGCGTTTTAATTGATTAGTATTTAATAAGATATGAATTTATTTGAAGTTTACTCATTATTTCCAGTTGAAATAGTGAAAGGCAAAGGTTGCCACGTTTGGGACGCCAACGGGCAAGAGTATCTCGACCTTTACGGCGGACACGCTGTGATTTCAGTGGGACACGCGCATCCAAAATACGTAAAAGCCATCAGCGAGCAAGTGGCAACACTTGGGTTCTACTCCAATTCAGTCATCAACACCTTGCAGCAAAAATTGGCGGACAAACTCGGCAAAGCCTCTGGCTACGACGATTACTCGCTTTTCCTCATCAACTCAGGCGCTGAGGCCAACGAGAACGCCATAAAATTGGCTTCGTTCTACAACGGACGCAAACGTGTTTTGGCATTCCATCACTCATTTCACGGCCGCACAACAGCAGCCGCCCGCGTAACCGACAACCCAAAATTCAGCCCCAATGCCTATATGGGTTTCGAAGTCACATTTGTTGATTTAAACGACATCGAAGCTGTCAGCCGCGAGTTGACAACCGGGAGTTATTGCGCAGTCATCATTGAGGGTATACAAGGCGTTGGCGGCATTCAAGTTCCCGACGACCAGTTTATGCGCGACCTGCGAGCCGTCAGCACACAAACCAACACAGTGCTGATTCTCGACGAAATTCAGTCGGGATACGGACGCAGCGGCAAATTCTTTGCTCATCAATATGCTGATATTAAGGCAGATATAGTAACTGTTGCGAAAGGCATCTGCAATGGTCTGCCAATGGCCGGTGTCATTATTGCGCCATTCTTCACCCCGGTAGCGGGGCAGCTTGGCACCACTTTCGGCGGCAATCATTTAGCTTGCGCAGGAGCTTGCGCCGTACTCGATATTATTGAAGAAGAAAAATTGGTTGAAAATGCCGCAAAAGTTGGCGATTATCTGCTATCTGAATTAAAGAAAATCAGCAAGATAAAAGAAGTTCGCGGTCGCGGACTGATGATTGGAATCGAGTTTGAAGAACCGATAAAGGAAATACGCAATGAACGATTGTTGATGCAACAACACGTGTTTACAGGCGTTGCGGGCACAAATACAATCCGTTTGTTACCGCCTCTTTGCCTGTCGATGGCCGAAGCCGAGGATTTTATTGAGAGGTTTAAGAAATGCCTATTGTAATTGAGAATTGAGAATTGGATTTTTAGGTTAAAGGATTGCAAATAATCAATAATTGACAGTGGTAATTCGACTTTAAAGGACTGTTGTCCGTGGTCTTAATTCTATACTTGTAAACCCTCTGAACAGCGAAGCCCCCGTTAACTATCGGGATAAACTTTAAACTTTTAAACAATGGAACAACTCACAATAGTAAAAGTTGGTGGTGCTGTGGTAGAAGCTCCAGCAACGCTTAACACTCTGCTCGACGATTTTGCTACTTTGCAAGGCAACAAACTGCTTGTTCACGGAGGTGGCAGGGCAGCCGATAAAATGCTGAATCGGCTTGGTGTTGAAATTAAAAAAGTTGATGGACGGCGCATTACCGACAAGGAGACAATTGATGTTGTAACAATGGTTTACGCCGGACTTGTCAACAAAAACATTGTGGCGCAATTGCAACGTCGCGGTGTGAACGCGCTCGGGTTCACTGGTGCCGACCTGAACATCATTCTGTCGCACAAGCGCCCCGTGAAAACCATCGACTACGGCTTTGTGGGCGACGTTGACAGCGTGCAGACCGAAGTGCTCTTCTCGCTCATCGGGCAAGGCGCGGTGCCAGTGGTATCGCCAATCACGCACGATGGACAAGGCCAATTACTCAACACTAATGCCGACACCATTGCTTCGGAACTGGCGCGGGCTTTAGCCAAATCGTGCGGAGTAACACTCGTTTTCTGTTTTGAGAAGCCCGGAGTGTTGATGAATGCCGACGACGACAACTCAGTTATCGAAACCTTGACGTACGACAAATTCAAAGAGTATCAGGCCTCTGGCATCATAAGCGAAGGTATGATTCCGAAACTCGATAATGGTTTTGACGCCATTCGCGCAGGAGTCGAAAGCGTGGTTATCACTAACACCGGCGGTCTGAAAAACGGCGGAGGAACAAGGCTGGTGTTGTAAAGATGGTTTGGACACTAAATCTGAAATTAACTCTCATTTATGATTGCAAATGAGAGTTTTTTTATTCCCGAACTGTAATTTTCGAAATGGCGGTTCCGGAATTTTTATATCAATATTGGCTTTTAAAGGCAATCAGAAGCAATACATTTTCCCATATTATGGTTTCCATTTTATGGAAAAATGAAGTTCATGATAATTCAGTTTTTATCAGTTCGTGTGTCGTTTGTGTTTGAATTATAGAGAATAATAAAAAGCCCCACATTTCTGCGGGGCTTTGCTAAGTAAAAACCGTGCTTTTATGCATCGATGTTAGCATATTTTGCATTTTTCTCAATAAACTCGCGGCGAGGCGGAACATCGTCGCCCATTAGCATCGAGAAGATGTAATCGGCTGCTGCTGCGTTTTCAATTGTAACTTGGCGCAGTGTGCGATTATCGGGATTCATTGTTGTCTCCCAAAGTTGTTCGGCGTTCATCTCGCCCAAACCTTTGTAGCGTTGTACTTTCAGATTTTTGCTACCGCCAAGTTTCTCTATCGCCTCTTGACGTTGTTGCTCTGTCCAACAGTAAGTTATGTCTTTAGCATTGGTTCCTTTGCTAACGGCATACAAT
>CALBPW010000376.1 GCA_937899145.1 uncultured Bacteroidota bacterium | reverse complement strand
CCTTCCTTTCATGGAAGACTGTCCCTCCGCTTATCTTTCCCCGGCTATATAGCCGGGAATCGTATGATTCTGTTAATCTTCTCCCTTAACCGTCGGAAGTACGCCCGCGATGTCCGGAAGCACATAGCCGGTCGCCTGATAAACACTCTGGTCTTCCTTCTTCGCCAAGCCGCTGAATGTCAGGATCACACCGACAGCCAGAGCGACAACCAGGACGGCTGCAATCGTAAAAGCCAGGATCTGCTTCATCTTTTTCTGCTTCTTCTCCCGGGCAAGCACTTCTTTTCTGTTTTTCTTGGTCTCAGAGGCAAGTTCTTCTTTTTGCTTTTCCATTGCTTCTTTGATTTGCTGAAAGTCGTTGCTTTGGGTTGCTTGCAGTGCATTTAGAGTTTTGTTTAGTTGAGTGAGACTTGTTTTGATTTGCGAGAACTCCTGATTCTGTGCTGCCTGTTGTGCGGTCAAAGCCGCATCAAGTTTGTTTATATCCGTCTTGATTTGCGAAAGCTCTTGGTCTTGTGCGGTTTGTGAATCTTTGAGTTCTTTCATCAACTTTTCGATGTTGCTGTTCAACCCATTTACGATGTCAATGGAATCTCGCAGACTATTTCCGAGCGTAACAAGTCGCTCTGCTTGGGTTTTGAGATTAGTGGCTTCATCGCGAAAAGACGAATTGATTTTCTCTGTTTCTTTTGCAAAGTTGGAAATAATGTTATCCGCTTTTTCTTGCAACGAGTTTGTAATATTGTTGCACGATACAGAAAAAGATTCAATCTTTTCTTGGAATCTTTTCAGATTTTCTGTCAAACTTGTCTCTATCTGTTTTTTGCTTTTCTCAAAGCCATTTATGATGGCATTGCCTTTCTCATCAAAACTGTTGTTAGCATTGTCCAATTGTGTTTGTGCATCGGTTTTGAATTGTGCGACAATAGCATCGCAATTGTTCTTCAATGCAGAAAGAGTATCATTGTAATCTTGCAATGTTTTCCCTTTCTCCGCTGATATGCTGCCAAGAAGTTTTTCAGTTCCTTGTGAAAGATTGGCTACTTCATTGACGAAAGTCTGAACTTCACCTTGCAATTCCTTGTGTGAACTAACAACGGACTCGACTTGTTCGCGGGCGGATTTGAGTTTTTGCAAATCTGCCTCTATTTGCTGTAAAGCATTGTTGATACGTTCTTCCATATTATTCTGTGTATTTGTTGGTTATATCTTTCAGTTCAAGTTTATGTATTTCCAAAACAGCGGCAGATTTCAGCACGTTATTGCCATTTTGGTTGAAGTATGACGACACAGATTCGTTCTGGTTGAATCTGTCGAAAATATTATTCCAAAACTCATCATGAGGTGTCCGCTTGTAAAATTCTATCATGCCGTCAAGATACATGGTTTGAAGTTCTTGCTCAAGAACTTGGTTGTTGTTTGTGCCAAGGAACATAAGGCAAAAAGCATTCAGCAAATAAATGGCAGGAATAGCACCTGTTACAGAACGACGAATGTATCTTACTGCACCTTGGAGATGTTTGACATTGCCTATGGATGTATCTCCATTTTCCAACACAATATTTACCTTCATATATTTGAATAGTATATGAGCCAATTCTTCTGCGTTACTTTTCGTACCTTTTTCGGTATCGTCAAGCAAAGAATAAGGTTTTCCGTTAGCGTTAAATCCATTACGGGCATACTTTGAATTAAAATAGAAATATATTTCATCTTTCAAATCCTCATTAACTTCAAGCCATGATTTATCTGAATCCTGATGAGCCAAAGAACAAAAGTTCGCCATATCATCGATGGCTCGTTTACGTTTGATAGCGATATTCTTGTAAGTGTAATTTGTAATGAAAGACAAATAATTATGCAAAATACTATGCCCGTTTAACTGATCGGCTTGGTCTACTAATGCTTGCGCTTCATCTTTAGAATGGTATCTCTGAAAATATGCCAAAAGATTTGCTCTGTATTCGTCATCGCTTTTACGTACTATCTCGATTCTGAAAGAATGATTATGATAATCTTGAGTAAAATCATCAATAAGGCCAATGCAACACATACGATAAATTATTTTCGCAATATCCTTTTGATATTCGTCTTCGCCATAATTATTCAATAATGCCAAATTAATTTTTTCGACTTTTGATGCTATATTATTTTGTTCTCTTTTTTTATTTTCACTGTCAATTATCTGATTACGCTTAACTATTTTATTCCGCAAATCATTAACAATATTTGGATTAAACAAATAAGAAATATCAAAAGGCATTTTTTCTGAAACTTCTGATTCTAAAACTGTATTCAAAAAGCCTGAAACAGAAACAAATACTTCATCTTTGACTAAGTTTAGTTGTTTCCAAAATGCAAGTTCCTTGATAATAACTTTTTCATATTCTGCACCTTTGAAACTTGATTGATAGAAATAGTCTTGAACCCCATAATCAACATCTGGATACCTATCAGTGTATAATATAGCCGCAAGAGACATTTTTCTATCTCGTCCAGCTCTCCCTGCTTCTTGAACAAAACTCTCCAACGAACTCGGATAATTTACATGCAAAGTAAAGCGTACATTAGGCTTGTCAATTCCCATTCCAAAAGCTTTTGTAGCAACCATAATTGGTGCTTCGTTGTTGATGAAACGAGTTTGATCATCTACTTTTTGTACTTGAGTTCGGAACCATATATCTCTTGAATATACATTGTTAGAAATTATAACATTACCATCTCCACCTGTCGATTGAACGACATCAACTGACAATGCTTTTCTAATAGAGGATGCTATTCCGAGATGCGCATCATTGTCACAAACGCCTAATGAACCTTTCGCATGAGGACAGAAGACTATCGCAGCTTCTTCATACTGAGTATGGGAATCATTTTGAGATTCAAGCCAGTTAGCAGAGACCTCACAAAACAAATTGGAATTATTGATTTCTTCAATTTTCTTTTCGTCGATAATATTTTCACGACTAATAAATCGCTGTTTTATGCGATTTACAGATTCGTCAGAAAGCAATTCTTCATAATAATTATATAAATCATTGCTAACAAGATTTGGCATTTGAGCATTTTTCGCATCGTAAACACCCCATTTGTTTGTTGGATTTTGCAAAAACTTGGTTGAAATAACACCGTATTGCAATTCGAGCCTATTTGTATTCTCGTACCTCACAGTTGTGTCAGAATCTAATTTGAAGGCACCGTTTCCTGAAAGTTCGCGCTCTACATCTGCCAAAACATCAAAAGAAGCTGTTGCTGTCAAACCAAATAATGTGATATGACTGTTGTTTTCGGTCTGCTTTGGCAAAACATAATTGTAAAGATTGCGACCAAGGTGAAGATAATTTGTTCTGAAATCATGTCCCCACTCTGAAACACAATGCACCTCGTCTACAACGCCATATGAGAAATAAACCCCAAGTTCGTGCATATTCTTCAACCTCATACGAAAATTATTGATAGACAATCTTTCTGGCGATAAGAATATGAATTGTAATGAAGAATTTTCCAGTAGTTCAGATCTTTCATCTCTCTGCCGTGCGTTCATGTCTCCGTTTATATAACTGCAAGTGTCTATTCCAGTCTTCAACAGACCGTCAAATTGATCCTTCATCAAGGAACGTAACGGGTCAACAACGATAGTAACACCCGGCTGTAGCATAGCTGCTATCTGGTAGGTGAGCGATTTACCACCGCCTGTCGGCAAAAGTCCGATAACACATTGGTTTTGCAATGCACGGCTGAGAATTGGCAACTGACCGGATCTGAATGATTTCTTTCGGAATAGCATCTGCATAAAATATTCAAGATGCTTTTTGTTCTCTTCAATGTCAACATATTCACCCTGTGCTGTGCGATTTACCAGAGGTTTGTAGTCGATAACGTCAGAGGTGTATATTTGGCGCAAACTGCGTTTATAATGGGCAGAACGGATGTTGAAATAGCAATCGTTTAGGCATCTGAAATCGCTGAAACGGATATTTTCAAAACCAGCACGCCGAAGCACGGAAATGTCAACAACCATGTCATAACATTTGTTTTTATCTTTGCTTGATGCCTCCGTTAAGATAGTTACATGAATATCATTATCAACAATATTATGCAAAGGTGAGTCTGCAAATTCAGCGGTTGAAATAATAGTGAGATTTACTTTTGGGAACTTCCAATCGGCATATTTCTGGCTCAGCGTGGTAAGGTGAGTGAACATTTGTTTCAATTCTTCAAATGCCAATGCAGCACAAGGAACGTCTCGCTCTTGAACCAGCACATTCCATTCTGACTTGCTGATATCCAATTTGTTGATCAAAAGAGCTTCGACAATAGTCTTTTCCAATCGTGCTACGGCAATGGGTGTTAAGGTCATCTGCAAGTGCCGTGTCCAATCCGAATCAAATTTTCGGTTGTAAGCGGTGAAAAGATTTTTAACGTATTCGCTGCCTAAAAATCCGTAGTTGTTGTCATTTGCAGTTGCAATTTCTAAATCCTTGATTCTGATACAGCGCCAATTTTTGTTCTCCAAAGCATTTGTCCGCAAGTCATCGGACAAGCGTTGTTCACCACTATGATATTTCACTCCGTCAAGTTCGATTACGCAGCCAAACTTTTCACGGTTGTCTCTGCTGTCAATTGTAGGATATGGAAATTCAAAAGCGAAATCAACACGTTGTGCAAAATGTTGGTTATCTTGTGTTATTGAAGAAAGTTTTCGTTGAGGTTGTAGTATTTGCTGAAAAACCTTTGGCGCTATATTGTTGATGTAGGTTTTCTCAAAATCAGAATCCAAAATTTCACAATTATAGTCGTTATGGGCAATTTTTAATCGATTGTCAATAATGTGCATGGCAAGGAAAATGTCTTCCTCTGTCAAATTATCTGTGTTGAAATCGAGTCCTCCAAGCGGATTGTCAACCTCTTTGTTGCCCAAACGTTCAAAAGCCTTTTCCAAAAACGGACTTGCTTTCGTAGGCAATCCACGAACTATTATGTTATTGAGAACGGCCAAAACAGGATTGACATCATCATAAATGCTTGCACCCAAATCAAATGGTGTTGACACCTCAAACGATGATAGACTGCCAAATAAAGCGGATGCTTTTTCTCCCTTGTTTTTCAAAATATTTCTCACTCCGTCGAGTGCATAAGCCGCATGAAACTGCACGGGTGGATTATATGGAACTAAAACAGTCTCGTCATTGTAGCGTTCTATCTTGAAAATCTTGTATTTTGCAGTATAGTTATTCTTGGTTTTATCACTATTTTCAAAATCCCAGATTAACTGCGAATTTTGAAACCAATTCGCAAACGCATCAATTCTTTTGTTCCCAGCATTGGTTGGGCCAACACAAACAAAATAATGTTCGCCAGAAATGGCGGTTGCAATAGTGTTTGCAAGTTGTTTGATGTCAATTGATTCTATATCAAGGATATTTGAGAAAAAATGTATTGTTGCGTCGGAACTATTTGACTTGATGTCATCAATAGTTACGTCATTTAAATACTTTGACAAAGTAATTATCCCAACATTATCAAGTTTGTATGATTCAATATGGATCTTAGCTCTATCCAATGCACTTTGGGACGGTTCTATTAAGACAACTTGCTTTATCGAATCAAGACAGATGTTTTTTGAACGCAAGAAATCAAAAAGACATACTGTCGCCAACCCTTGACCGCAACCCCAATCAAAAACCTGCACTCTTTGATTTTCAAGTAAATCCATTGGCAAATGAGAAAAAACATCTTTCAACTTCGCCTCGTGCATATTGCCAAACGACCACAAATACTGACACATCTGTTCGTTTGTATTCAAAAGAGCAGTTCCTCTTACTAACGAATTATACAATTCATTCCGTTCTTCTTCAGACATTTGCCTGATTTCGAACATTGCAACCTCTCTAATACTTTGAAATGATGAAGGTTGCAAATTACTTATTTTGGCTTCGTATGTCATTATTTCCCCGTTATCGTTTCTCCAAATTCATTGTCTTTATGCTGTTTCCAGTTCCTTACCGCCGCTTCCATGCTCGCATTGGCGTAGCAATACTCACACAGGTGCGGGCAGGTGTTGTAGCTGTATTTCAGCTTGTAGGCGTAGTTGGTGTTTTGTTCTGACATCATATTCTTGCGTGTTGTTGGATAAATGATTACCCTATTCGCTCTTTTTTTTGCTCAATTACTACTTATCTTTTATGCGCCATTTGTGTCATTTGGGGGCTAATTGAGCCAATTTTGATTGTTGGGGTAGTGATACAATTGACCATTAATTGACTAAATTGACCGTTTATTTATCTTTCTACGCGCCATTTGAGCCATCTTTGAGCCGTTTTTGAGGCGATTGAGGCGTTTTTGAGGCGTTATTTAGTTCATAAAAAGTGCCTGCTCCAAGTCCATAGGGTGACAAAAAACTTCCTTGCACTAATACTGTCAGGTCTCGGCTTGCCGTTGCTTTTGAGCATTGATTGATTTCTTGATATACTTTATTTGTAATTTTACCTTTCTCCTTAACATACATTACAGCCTTTATCTGTCGCGAGTTCAATCCTTTGGCTTGCAAATCTTCTTCGTTAAACAAGTCTTTGCGAAACACCACCCAAAAACCAGAACTTTCATAATAATAAAGCGGTTTAGGCAACCCTGCCTCTGCACACTGCTCGTTCATTTTGCGAATGCCGCGCCCCCATGCTTCAATGTAGCCTATGCGGAAAAACGCATTGGAAATATCAGGGTTGTGCGGAACGGAAGAATGTTTTTTCTGCAAGGTGTCAATCGTCCAATTCTCTGGCAATTTGCCATAGTTCCATATCATAATCTTGTCTTTATAAACACTGATTTGAATAGGTGTGGCACCAGTGTAATCTTTATGGGCAATAGCATTTAGTAGAGCCTCTCGGACAGCTTCTTTGGGATATTCAAAGGTTTCGATTCGATAAATATCA
>CALBPW010000375.1 GCA_937899145.1 uncultured Bacteroidota bacterium | reverse complement strand
CGACCACCGAGATCTACACTCTTTCCCTACACGACGCTCTTCCGATCTTAAATAAGGATGAGGATAATATCATCCGTTCCGTCATATACACGGACATGACTGATGACTCGGAGCATGAGGTGAGCGGTGACTATGTGATATCCTCCATGCCGATAAAGGATCTTGTGGGAGGTATGAATGATGTGCCCGCAGATCAGGCACGTGTAGCCGCGGGATTGCCCTACAGGGACTATATGACGCTCGGAGTGCTCGTATCAAAGCTTAATCTGAAGAACCTCACGGACATCAAAACGATCAACAATATCATCCCCGACTGCTGGGTGTATGTGCAGGACAGAAGAGTAAAGCTCGGCAGATTCCAGATATACAACAACTGGTCTCCGTATATGATAAAGGATATCGAAAACACGGTATGGATAGGTCTCGAATACTTTGTGAATGAGGGTGATGAATACTGGAATATGAGCGAAGAGGTCTTTGCCGGTTTCGGTATAGAGGAGATGATCAAGATAGGTCTGATAGACAGCAGGGACGATGTGCTGGATTATCATATGGAGAAGATAAAGAAAGCCTATCCGGCATATTTTGACACATACAATGAGATAGATTCACTCGTAGACTATCTGAAGAGCATTGACAATCTTTACTGTGTGGGACGCAACGGACAGCACAGATACAACAATATAGATCATTCCATGATGACTTCATTTAAAACCGTAAAGAGTATCTTAGGCGGAACTGAGGATAAGGATAGTATCTGGTCGGTAAACACAGAAGAGGAATATCACGAAAGTGATGTGTCCGAAGCGGAAGTGGATTGACGCTAAAGTTTTTTGATACATTCTCCGATATATAGATATAGAAACGGATTTCTGCATACTATTCAAGGAGGATGAGAAAATGGCAGTAGGATTTAATTCAAGTATTTCTGACGTAAACCCTTATAAGAACGCGTACAATCCGCAGTCAGTATCTGATAAGGGCAGATTCCCGGCACAGGATGCCGTCGGCAAGGATCAGGGTTTCCCGGCAGGCAATGAAACAGGCGTAAGGTATGACAAGTCATCGGTGCTTGATTCTCTTGTAAACGATAAGACCCAGAGCATGCTCGGCAAGACGGTCGGACAGCCGCAGCTTTCTGAGAAAGCCCAGAAGTATTACGATCAGCTCAAGGCAAAGTTCGGTGATATGGACTTTATCCTCGTATCAAAGGATCAGAAAGCGAATGCTCAGGCAAATGCGGCAAGCTATGCAAACCCCAACAAGATGGTAGTCCTTATAGGAGAGGATGAAGTCGAGAAAATGGCTAATGATGAGAGCTTCAGAAGCAAGTATGAGGGCATCATAGCGATGGCAAAAGAGGGTATAAGTGCCATGAAGAATCAGTTCGGCGATTCTTCGGATGTCAAGGGCTACGGCATGCAGGTAGGGGACGACGGAGAGGTATCGTATTTTGCGGTGCTGAAAAAGGCAAACGACCTTGCAGCGCAAAATACTGCCGCTCAACAGCAGATTGAACAACTTGACGCACAACGAGCCGAACTTGAATTGGCATTCAAAAAGTCGAGTAAGCATCATATTAAATTGCAAAAAGCGATGTACCGAATTGAGCAGCAAAAGCAGGATTTGGAGCATGCTTTAACAATAATCAACGAACAAAAATCGGAACTTGAGCGCGTTAACGAAGAAATTAAGAAGAGTAATCAAATGAAGGAAATCTTCTTGGCCAACACCAGCCACGAAATCCGCACACCGCTTAATGCAATAATCGGTTTTACAAACCTATTGCTCAAAATGAATCCGAACGAAAATCAACTCAACTATCTTAACAACATTAAAAATTCGGGCAATAATCTGCTCTTCATCATCAACGATATTCTCGACCTATCGAAGATTGAAGCAGGCAAAATGGATTTGGAAAACACCAATTTCGATATTCGCGATATGGTGGGAAAAATCGTCAGCACCCTTGGTGTAAAGCGCGACGACAAAGAAATTAATATCATTGTCGATGTCGACCCGCGAGTGCCTGAAATTGTGGTTGGCGACCCTTACCGTATCACTCAAGTGCTTACCAATTTGGTGAACAACTCAATAAAATTTACAGGTTCGTATTGCCAAATTGAATTGAATATCAGGCTTGAACGAATTGTAAACGATGATGTCGAATTGCAATTCCGCGTGTCGGACAACGGCATCGGAATACCAAAAGATAAGCAAGAGGAAATTTTCCAAAGTTTCACCCAAGCCAATAAAGATACAACTCGAAAATATGGCGGTACAGGTTTAGGATTATCAATAACAAAGCAACTTGTCGAGATGTATCACGGGCACATATCGGTCGAAAGCGAGGAAGGGCAAGGCTCAACGTTCACTTTCAATTTGATTCTGAAAATGGCGGATAGCAACGCTATTGTTGAATCGGAAACGGAACAGGTTGATGCTCAGTCAGCCAAAACCGATAAACGAATTAGCATTTTGCTTGTTGAAGATAACGAAATCAACCAGCAACTTGCAACCGACACCATAAAAGCTTGGAATTATAATACACAAATAGATATTGCCAACAATGGCGAAGTTGCTGTCGAAAAGGTGAAAAATGGCGATTACAATCTGATTTTGATGGACATACAAATGCCCATTATGGACGGCAATACGGCTGCAAAAATTATCAGACAAATGGACCCGCCAAAAAATCGTATCCCGATTATCGCAATGACAGCACACGCTTTCAAGGAAGAGCGTGAACGCTGCTTTAGCAATGGAATGAACGACTATGTTATGAAGCCATTCGACACCGACGACCTCTGCTCAAAAATCTACAAATACACCATTGATATTAATCACGAGGTTAATTCAGATTACACCGACACCACTGTTGAAGACAACGATTCGCCGTTTAATCTCCAACTTTTGGAGAAAATTTGCGACAACGATAATGCTGAACTTAGCCGCATCGTTGATGTGTACGCCATTAGCATTCCAACAGATTTGGCAGACTTGTCGGCCGCTTGCAAAGAAAAGGACATTGAGAAAATAAAAACGAAAACCCATTCGCTAAAAACATCGTTTAGCTATTTGGGCATGACTACTGCAACCAATATGGTGACGAACCTCAGTAAGCTGCTTGTCGAAAATCCTGACGACGGCGCACTCCCAATTGCTCATATTACTGATGAATGGGAACAAACTATACCACTCATCAAAGAGTATATCAAACAGTTAGGTTGATGTTGAACCGGAAAGTCGGATAATCGGAGAATCGAAATCACCCAAAAAACCATTTGATAAATTTTGGCCAATATGGGAAAATTAAAATGGACAACCCAAAACCAACCATATCTGCCGTAAAATCAAGTATGTCACCACTGCGCGTCGAAATGAAAAAGTTTTGAATCAGCTCAGTGACACCAGCGTAGACAATGCCGGCGCACAAATACCAGTAAAACAACTTGTTACTTATTGTTGATTGCCAATGCAACGATTTAATCAGAAATGCCAATACAAAAAACATCGTAAAATGTACACATTTATCAATGTGTGGAAGTAACCAATCGGGAATTATTGTGTTGATATTTAGGCGGCTAATGTTTTCACCCGACGAAAAACATAAGTAGCCAATCACAAAAATCCAAACAATTAGTTTTGTGTATGATTGTATGTCACGAACTTTTGTTCTGCTCATATCGTTTTCATTTTTAATAATTTATCATCGGTTTGTGTGGCAATGTCGTTGTCAAGCAGCCAGCGAACAACCCTGCTGACCTTCTCTTGCGGTTTGTGTATGATGTCGGGCAGCAAATCAGGAACGGTTGGCTCCTCAGTTAAACTTTTCTTAATCAACTCGCTAATTTCCTGAAAATCATACTCTGACATATCCGTTTCGTGCTTGTGTGTACAAACATCGCATGTGCCACACATTTTCGAACCTTCGCTGTCAAAATAGCGCAAAAGTTGCTGTACGCGACATTCAAACTTGGTGGCGTATTCAATAACTGCATTTATTTTTTGTTCGTAAAGCGTGCGGCGGTTTAGGTATTGCTCAGGGCTGAAATAGAGCGATTTTGCCGGCAATCGCTCTTCGGTGTACATAATTTGCGGTAGCGAATTTTGCGGAATGTAGCTAACAATTTTGTCGCGCGATAATTTTATAAGTAGTTGATAAACAATATCTCGCGAACATTTCAATTGTCTTGCCAAAGCGTTTTCGTCAATAGGGCGGTATTCGGTAAAAACGCCAGTTGTAGTTCGTAAAATGGCTTTTATCAAATTATCCTCGTTGATGTTCGAAACTTGGTATCGGTACAAATCGTCGCGCCCAACTAAAAACAAGATGCGCGCAGGGTTGTTCACCTCCTCGCTATAATTTATGTAGCCACATTGTTGTAGAAGTTTTAAACTGCTGTGTACCAATAAAATGCTAAGTCTGTATGTTTTCACAAATAGCGACAAGTCAAAATTATACGAATAATCTTTGCCTGAACCTATCGGCACTTGCAAAAAACTACCTAAACAATCATAAACATGCTTAATATCTTCGATTGGTGGAAAAGTCTGGTTAGTACGTTGTTGTAACTTTGTTTTATCCGATTTGTTGTAAAGCAGAATGGCAAAGGCTTGGCGCTCATCGCGGCCGGCGCGCCCGGCTTCTTGAAAGTAGGCCTCAAGCGTATCCGGCAAGTCAATATGAATAACAAACCTGACATCGGGCTTGTCGATGCCCATGCCGAAGGCGTTGGTTGCAACAATGACGCGCGTTTCGCCACTTTTCCACGCATTCTGCTTTTGGTCGCGCACCTCGGTTGTCAATCCGGCATGATAGTAGTCGGCACTTATATTATTGTTATATAAAAACTCTGCTATCTCTTTGGTTTTTAATCGATTACGAACATAAACAATCCCGCTTCCTTTCAAATTGTCCATTATGCGGAGCATATACCGGTATTTGTCGTCAACTTCACGGACAAGGTAAACAAGGTTTTTGCGTTCAAAACTTTTCCGAAAAACATTTTTCTTTTTGAACCCCATTCGATACTGAATATCGTCAACCACAACGGGCGTGGCAGTTGCAGTTACCGCCAAAACAGGCACATCGGGTATCAGTGTGCGAATTTTTGCGATTTGCAGATATGCAGGCCTAAAATCATATCCCCATTGCGATATGCAATGCGATTCGTCAATGGCTAACAGATTGATATTCATTTGTTTTAGGCGTGCGATAAACGATTCGGAGCTTAGTCGTTCGGGTGAGCAGTAGAGAAATTTTGTGTTTGGGTCGTTGGTACAGTTGTCAAGCACAAGTTCCACTTCGCTGTGCGTCATTCCAGTGTAGATGGCGTACGCCTTAATGCCACGAGTGCGCAGGTTTTCCACTTGGTCTTTCATTAAGGCGATAAGTGGCGTGATGACAAGACAAACACCAGGTTTTGCCATTGCAGGAACCTGAAAAGTGATGGATTTCCCGCCTCCAGTTGGCATCAGCGCAAGCGTATCGTTACCAGCCGCAACTGAGCGTATGATGTCTTCTTGCAAGGGACGGAACGAGTCGTATCCCCAGTATTTTTTCAGTATTTCGTGGTAAATATCAGCCATAGTCCGAGGTTGTAAAAATAGTTTAAAAGCCATAACAATCGTTATTAAATATTTCGCTTTGTGGCTAATTCTGCTACATTTGTGTCAGCAAACAAACTATTGATGTTTACCGAAAAGCAGTTTGAAGATTTGTTCCGTTCGCATTTTGCTGATATGTGCAATATGGCGTACAGCATTGTCAAAGACCGCGACCAAGCTCACGATGTGGCTCAGCAAGTATTTGTGCATCTGTGGGACAAGCGCGGCGAACTTGAAGTGCAAGGAAATATTCGCGCCTACTTGCAACGCTCGGTAATTAATTCATCGCTCAATTTTATCGAGAAACATCGTCGTATTCAGTACGAAGATGAATATACGGAACAACAGCAAGATTCTGCAATTCAGCACGATACGTCAGATTTTCTGCAAGGGGAGATGGAGAATATCGTTAGAAACGCTATCGGAAATTTGCTTGTCAGCACCGATCCCGATGGGGAACCGGTGGCGCGGATCTCAATTCAGAACGGAAGCGCGGTACCCGCCTCTTTCAAAGCCACTCTTAATATTGAGGACG
>CALBPW010000374.1 GCA_937899145.1 uncultured Bacteroidota bacterium | reverse complement strand
TATGGTCGCTAACAGAGCGCCAAGGCTACTTGCGGCTCAAAACCGATAGAATTGACACCCTATTTACCCAAAGCCGAAATATGCTGACCCAACGCACTTTCGGCCCAAAATGTCGTGGCAGTATCCGCCTCGATGTCAGCAATTTAAAAGACGGCGATATTGCAGGACTTGCTCTTTTAGCAGGACAATATGGCTACATAGGTGTTAAAGCCGAAAACGGGCAGAAATCGATTATAATGGTTGACAATCAGCCAACTGAAAACGAACTTATAGGCAAACAACAACTAATTGCCACATTGCCGACAGATAGCGACGTTGTTTATTTACGCGCCACTTGCAATTTTGAGAATCGTGTTGACACTGCCACTTTCGAATATAGCACCAATGGTACTATTTGGAATCCGATTGGCCGTACCTTGCAAATGGTTTACCGCCTCGATCATTTTATGGGACAGCGATTTGCTGTCTTCTTCTATTCAACCCTGCAAGCTGGCGGCTATGCTGATTTTGATTGGTTTAAGGTAGAATAATCTTGTTGTACGCAAAATAATACAAATAGACATTGATAACCAATTGCAGATACGCGCTTTTGCGCGTATCTTTTTTTTGACAGCTTGATTGTCGGCTTTTGTCAGCAGCTTGGCTATTTATTACGTTTTCAATCAGCAGCAAATCGTTTCATATCATCAAGTGCTCCGGCAAGAACAATAATGTCGTTTTCGCGGAAAATGTAAGTGCCGTCGGGCATTAGAGTGGTTCGTACCTGGTCGCGCGACAGCAATCCTTTCTTCTCTTGCGATTTCACGGCTATCACTCGCAGTTTGAAACGCGAACTCAGATTGGCTGTTTCAAGTGTGTGCGTGATGTATTTTTGTGGCACTTTAAATTCCACAATCACATTTGAATCATCTATTTCAGTGATTTTCAGCGCATTCTTTATTTGCAGTTGAAGACTTATCTGCATTGCTGTTTGCGATTCGGGGTGAATGGTGTTTTCAATGCCAATCTGGTTCAGTATATTTTTGTGTATCGGACTGATTATGCGGCCTATAATGTTTTTTACGCCAAGTTTTTTTAGTATTGATAGCGATAGGATTGACGAGCCAATATCTTCGCCTATGGCAACAATTACAGCATCAGTATCGTTTAGGGGCAACGTTTTTAGGGCGCTTTCGTTTGTCGCTTCCATCTCCATCACATTGGAAATCTGGTTTTTAAGTTCATCAATACGCTCGTAGCGCTTATCTATTCCGATAACCTCATGTCCTTGCTCTGTAAGTCGTGTGGCTAATGTTGCTCCAAAATAACCTAAGCCGATAACTATAAATTTCATTATTCTATGGTTTAATTAGTTTATTGTCAAATTAATATATGGATATTTGGCATATTTGGGCTTGCGCGACACAAACATGCCCGAAAGCAGTGTAAGTGGGCCTACGCGACCTACAAACATCAGTATCATTGTCAGCACACGCGACGGCATTGACAGTTCTGTAGTGCCAATTAGCGACAATCCTGTTGTGCTATAAACCGATACCGTGTCGAATAAGAGATGGAACGGACGTTGCGTTGGCTCAAATATTGTAAACAGCATAAATGCCGAAAATATAACAATAAGTGAGATAAAAATGAATGCTAAAACACGCAAAATTGTTTCAAGCCCGATACGGTGGTAGCCTATTTCAATATAACGATTGCCACGCACAAAACTTACTATTGAACACAATGCTAATGCAAATGTGGTTGTTTTTATGCCACCTCCTGTTGAGCCTGGCGAGGCTCCAATCCACATTATCGCCATAATCAGTATTATTGTAGCATTACCCCAATTGCTGACGTCGGTAACATTAACCCCCGCTGTACGAGCCGTGGCGCAGCAGAAGAACGATTTTATCCATTGTGAAGCTACATCGGAGTTGGCAAGCGTATTTTTTAGTTCAAGCGCATAATAACTAAGCGTTCCGGCAATCAGAATAGAGATTGTGGCTATAAGTGCAATTTGCGTTGCCATATTGCTCTTCATAGAGTTGCGGATAATGCTTTGCCGGCGTGTTGAAAGGTGCAATAATCGGCGAGTGTTGTAATTGACTGTAGTATAGAGCGATATAAGTACAGGGAAGCCGATACCGCCAAGTGTTGTTAGTATTGCTACCGATAGCAATAGTAAGTTGTTGCCTTCAACAAGCGGATTGGCAAATCCATCGGGCAATGTTGATATACCACAATTGCAAAATGCTGATACTGAATGAAATATTGAGAAAAATATCGGGTATTTTATTTGAGTATCGGCTATGCTGAAATATATTGCCACCGCTCCTATCAATTCAAACAAAAATGTTATCGAAATGACTTTTGCGAGAAAGACGAACACATCGCTCATGGTGTCGGACGAGAACATATCTTTCAGCATCAACCGGTCTTTAAACGACACTGTGCCTGTAAATGCAAAAGCGAACAATCCGGTAAAAACCATCACACCTAAACCGCCTATCTGAAATAAAACTAAAAGCAAGCAATCGCCTTTTAGCGTAAAAGTGGCAGGCAAGTCAACTATTGATAACCCCGACACGCAAATAGTGCTGGTGGCTGTAAAAAGGGATTCAAAATAACTTATTTCGCCTATATGAACATCGGGCAACATAAGCAATCCTGAACCTATGAAAATGAGTATCAGAAAACTGACAGCAAAAAACATTGGTGGCGACAGTTTTGCCAACATTAATATTTTTGAAACTTTGTAAAACTCTGATACAAAGATGAGTAGCAGCACAAACGAGATGGCTACAAATCCTGACAAAAAGGTGTCGTTTAGTGCCTCAAACCAAACAACATTTGTATTGGCAAGCAGCACAATAGTTGCAAGTAATGTTGCCGAAATGTCAATCCAACGCGCCCACCCTTTGCGGTTTACTATTTGTATTGTACCATCAGGATTGCGGGCAATGTAGGTTACAAATATTTTGGCACAATAGGTTATAAACAAGATGTTGCGCAAAAGCGACACCAAATTATCTTGTACAATTTGATGATTGTAAAATCCGAGCCGTGCGATTAATAGTGTGGCAAACAAAAAGCCGCACAACACAATCACTATATTGCAAAGCCCTGCTACAATTACACCTAACTTTCGCGATAAATCTTGAAGTATTAGAAAGTACTTGGTGAATTTTTCTCTGATTTTGAAAAATCTATTGCCTTTCATAAAAAGATAAAGCGCACTATCTCAATAAGATAACGCGCTCATTTTTCTGTTTCTCATTCGGTACTCAATACTTTAAACTCTACACGGCGATTCATCGCACGACCTTCTTTTGTCGAGTTGTCGGCAACAGGCTGGTCAAATGCGTAGCCTTTATATTCAAGTCGGCTTGCGTCAATGCCTTCTGAAATCAAGAAATCGACAACCGATTTTGCGCGTGCTTCTGATAAACGTTGATTTGTAACCTTACTACCTTGATTATCAGTGTGTCCCGAAATCTCGATACGCATTGCTGGCATATCGCTCATCATCTTTGTCAAGCGGCCAAGCTCAGCATACGATGCCGGTTTCAACTTGGCGCTACCCGTTTCGAAGAACACGTTTTTCAAGATGATTTTAACGTCTTTCTTAATGTTGTTCAATGCAATATCTTTCTCAATCTCCTGATACTCAGTTGCTGCCGGAATATTGAAGTTCTCGGAGTGGAACAAGTAATTGTCGGCTTTTACCGCCAAACCATAGTTTTTACCTGACGGCAACGAAACAAGGAATTTACCTGTTGCTGAGTTTGTTTGTGATGTAAAGATAACTTCGTTTTTATCGTTATCAATAATATCGATTGTTGCGTTAACCGGGTCGTTGCTGATGGCATCGCGAACAGTTCCTTTGACAATTGTAAGGCGGATTGTTACAAGTTCAACCGATGCTTCCATAACCATGTCTGATACCGGTTGCGAGCGTGCTGAAATCAGGTTGTCTTCGCCCGAAAGTGTGTATGGCTTTTCGGGTCCAAGGAAGGTTACCCGGTAAATATCTAAGCCGCCTGAGCCTTCAGGACGTACGCTGCTGAAATATCCGTGGCGTCCGTTTGCCGAGATTACAAAGCAAAGGTCGTTGTCGGCTGAGTTGATTGGGTAACCAAGATTGACCGGCTCGCTCCAATTGCCGTTGTCGTCCATGTGCGAGGTGAAAATATCGTAGCCTCCCATCGAGTTATGGCCGCGCGAACTGAAATAAAGTGTGCGTCCATCGGGGTGCATAAATACTGCCTCCTCATCAAATTCGGTATTGATGTTGGCTCCAAGGTTGACAGCCTCGCCCCATTTATCTTTGTAGCCACGGGTGCAAACGTAAATATCGGTGCCGCCATAACCGCCCGGACGGTCGCTTACAAAGTATATTTTGCGTCCATCGGGCGAAAAACAAGCCGATGTTTCGCGATACTCTGAGTTGATTGGCTTTGGCATTGCTTTTGGGTACTCCCATTTGTCGCCTTTTAGCGAGCAAACTTCTATATCGCCATTGCCTTTTCGTCCGTTGTAGATTAGCAGTTGCTGACCATCAGGAAACAAACCAACTGTCGCATCATCAAATTGTGTGTTTATTGGTTCTCCAATAGCCTCTGGCACGCGCCAATTTTTATCAATATTATAACTTATGTAAATATCTTCGTCGTACTGTCCATCATCGCCATTAAGTATGCGACCATTGTTGCGGGTTGAAGTGAAAATCATCATCGACTCGTCGGCAGAGATTAGCGGGCTATGGTCGTTGAAACGGGAGTTTACAACCGAGCCTGCATTATCGACAAAGGCGCGGGCTTGGTCGTCAACCATTGCTTTGCCGACATTACATTCGGCTATGTATTTCTCAATTTGAGGGCGCATTGCCGGTGCGTCAACTGGCGCTAAAACAGCCAAATGCGCTTTGTATTCGGCAATTGCTTTATCAAACTGATTATTAAGATGATAGCCGCGGGCCAACATTAGGTGAATATCGTCGGCGACATCACGGCGAAGCTGGTAGGCTTTTTCAAAAAAATCGAGGCTTCGATATTTTGCCGAAAGGTTCATATAACAAACGCCAATACGATAATTCAGTACCGAATAGTTCGGGTTAAATTTTTGAGCCTCAAGATACGACTCAAGTGCCTCGTGGTAATATCCTTTGTTGTAGTTTGCTTCGCCATCTTTAAAGTCGGAATAGGCTTGTTTAAAGGCGTCTTTTTGATTTATAAAATAGTTTTTGTCGAACGGAATGTCTTGTGCTAATGCCGAAGCGCCACAAGCCACGGCAATTAAAACTGTATATAACTTTCTCATATTCATCGTATTAGCTGATTATTCGTAGAATGAAATGTAGTTTTTGGCTTTTGTTACACCAAGTTTGTAAGCAACGCGCCAGTCGGCTACCGCCTCATCAAATTTGCGTTGCATCTCTTGACATGAGCCTCGATTAAGGTATGCCTCGGCAAAATTTTCGTTTAGTTGAATGGCTTTGCTAAACGATTGGTATGCTGCGTCGTAATCTTTCTTTTTCATTTGTGCTATACCCATATTATTATATGCGTAGGCGTATTCAGGATTGATGTCGATGGCTTTTTGACAGTCGGCTATCATTCCGTCGAAGTCGTTTTTTTCAAATTTTGCGCGTGCGCGGTTGTTGTAAGCGATGAAATACTCTTGGTCAAGGCTGATTGCCAATCCGTAGTTGCTTATGGCATCGTCGATGTTGCCTTTTTTAAGCAGTGCGCTTGCAAGGTTGTTGTAGGCGGTTGCAAGTTTTGGGTCGAGTTTGATTGCTGTTTGATAGTCGGCAATAGCGCCATCATAATCTTCTTTCATACGTTTGGCACTTGCGCGGTCGTTGTAGGCTTGCGCGTTGTTGCCGTCGAGGGTGATGGCAAGTGTCAGGTTGCTGATGGCATCTTCGTAACTTCCACATTCAAAGCCAGCTACGCCTGCGTAGTAGTACACTTTGGTTTCGGTATAGCCGGCTTTTAAGGCATCTTCAAAATCTGATAGCGCATCGTTTGAGTTGTTTTTGTTGAAGTAGGCCAACCCGCGTCCGTAGTAGGCTATAGCCGAACCATCAAGCTCAATGGCCATTGTAAAATCGGATATTGCGCCTGAGTAGTCGGCAATTTCTGATTTCGCAAATCCTCGGTTAACTAATGCTTTTGAGAATCGTGGATTGATTGACAATGCTTTAGTAAAACTGTTGATGGCCTCTTGATAGTTTTTTTGCGCTACAAAGTCGTTACCTGCATTAAATGCCACTTCGGCCTCCTGGTTATCGGCCACAACTAATGTTGAGTCGTTGTTGACAATGTTTTGAGCTAAACTTGACAAGGAAATCAGTAATGCTCCCGCAAACGAAAAAAGTCGTAATCCTGTCATAATATGAATTTTAAATTTTTTTCAATATTGTTCAATAAAGAATGCTAAAAATACAAAGTTTAGCCTAAAATCAAAATACCGTTTCCTAATTGTGGCGCTATTTTTTATAGAATGGCTGTTATTGTTGGCGAATTGATAGAAGGCGGTGAAGAGTGATGTCTTATACATTTGAAATTTGAACATTTTAAAAACAAACAGCCAAAACCTTAAACGTAGTGTTATTCTGTGCCGAGTAGCGCTGATTTGTGTCGAATAGCCAATTCCACTCTTGCTTGTTGTCAGCATTTGGCAGTGTGCAATGCAGCAAATCGCACACGCTCGCAGTCTTGTCTAAAACGTTAGTGTCAATTTGCTGATAATCAGTAACAAGACAACTTTTACCATGTGGCATTGAATTGATATGCCGCTGCTGAACACACATGCGAATAGGCAACAGCTGCTCCTCGCCCACACCAAACCGCTCTTTTAGATAATCGCACAAGATAATATCAAGCTGATTAAGCAGATTAACCGACACCACAAAATCGTAATTGGCAAGTTCATTATCAATTTCAATATTTTGCAGATAATCAACAAATTGCACAAACGAATCGGCATTAACAGCCAACTGCACCGCACCGCCTGTCAGGTCGGCTGTAAGCAGATGCACATTTGGCAAACGGCGCACACGCTCTTTAACTGGTTCAGGGTGCACAATATCAATAAGATAGACATCGGTAAACGTTGCCGCTAACTCATCGGTAGGCACATCGAGCAGCCAACCGCTGCCAAGCACCGCCGCCGAATTATGCAACCGCGCATTTTGCGCCGCATCTGCGATAAACTGGCGAGTGCGAGTTAAATGCCCGTTCCAATTGCTACGCTCGCGCACATATCGGCTACGAATACCCATTTGGTCTTTCTGATAGCCGGCCCTGCGCGCCGCCGCCGAAAGTTTTTTAGCAGGAAAAATCCTGTTAATCAGTGTATTATAAAAAGACATCGTCAATAAGTAATTTTGTAGTTTGCAATAAAACTAAAAATCATATTTTTGAATATACAAAATAAAGCAAACAATGGATTTCAGCAAAATTTGTGTCAAAACATTGATATGCAAAATTGCGGCAAGTGTTATCTTACTGACAATGAGTTTGCAAGTTGATGCACAATACTCGCAATCAGAGCGCCGAACATTTAAGACAGCGCACAATTACTTTACAGCTGGTCAGTACGAGAAAGCGCTCCCACTCTATTTGCGGCTCGATTCTGTAATCGACGACATCAATCTACCTTACCATATCGGCATTTGCTACCTAAATTCTGACGCGCAAAAATACCAATCAATCAAATATTTAGAAGAAGCGGTGCCATCGGCGGGCACACTAATTCCGATGGATGCCATAATCTATTTAGGCGACGCTTACCACGTTGAATATCGGTTTGAAGATGCTATAAAAGAGTACAATAAGTACATAAACCGCACCGCAAAACTAACTACTGCCGACATCAACAAACTCAACTACTGCAAACGAATGATTAGCGTTTGCGAAAATGCAATCGAAATTCTTGACAAGCCATATAAAGTTGATATTGAAGCTGTTAACGCAATATATTCAACTGAATCAGAATATTTTCCGCTAATAAGTGCCGACGAAAGCATAATGCTGTTAATGCGCGAGTACAACTATGGTACAGGCACTGCAAGCACCAAAAACATAATGATTTCGACAAAAGACTCACTCAACAAATGGCAAAGGCCTGAAAAAGTGGAGATTATAGCCGAACATAAGATACTAAACCACGAAATTCGCTTGGCAGGCCTTTCTCCCGACGGACGAACCGTCTTTTTAAACATTGGAGAAGGCTTGAATCAAGACATTTATAGCGGCCTGCTGATAGGAAAAACCATATCGGAAGTGAAAAAGCTGAACAAAAACATTAACACCCCATACTACGAGGGCGCCGCAAGCATAACTCCAGATGGCACAAAACTTTACTTCGTTAGCGACCGTCCGGGCGGACTTGGCGGGCACGACATCTACGTATCCACCATCAACAAAAAAGGCGAATGGGGCGAAGCCGAAAACCTTGGCGACAAGGTAAACACCAAATACGACGAGGAAGCGCCGGTGATACACTACGATGAACGAACATTGTTCTTCAGCTCAGAAGGGCATAAAACAATGGGCGGACGCGATATTTTTAAAACAACACGTCAATACGCAGGCTGGAGCGAACCCGAAAATATGGGATTCACCAACACCACCCGCGACGATTACAACTTTGTGCTAAACGCAAGCGGCGAAGTCGGCTACTTCTCGTCGGCAAAAAACAACCCATACAACCGCCAAACCATAATAAAAGCTGGCTACAAAGACCCAATCCCACTAACTCTTGTAAAAGGAACAGTAAAAGCGGGCGACACCGGCAAACCACTAAAAGTTAACATTAAAGTTTACGACAAAAATACTCAAGAAGAAGTTAAATACGTCTATACACCCGATCCCGAAACAGGAAAATACCTAATGATATTCCCACCAGCAAAAAATTATCAGTTGGTAATATCGACACCAAACTTTATGCCGCAACTTATCAATATTCATATTCCGTATCAAAACTACTTCTACGAACTTTATCAAGAAATAACACTATCGCCCATATCGGTGAATAGCAAGAATATAGGCGAAGAAGTGATGGTTAACAACATTTTCTACGATATTTATCAAACAATTGAAGCCGACTCAATAACCAAAAACGACATTCCAAAACAACCGATATATTATGAGCATCTGCTTGATTTAGTGGAAAATATAATTCAAACATCGGACACCATAAGCAAGCTGAATTACTCCGATACCAAATACACAACAAACACAGCCGAAAAATTACAGAAAAACACTGACAATCTGCTAAATATGATTGAAGATGCCATCAACACCAACGACCCGGTAACACTCAGCATACTTGACGCCAACTCAAAACAAAAAGAAAAAACCTCGCAAACACACTTCTACGTTGACGGCAGCCAAAACAAATCGATGACAATGCAAGTTATAGGTCGCGACACCTTCTACACCGCTGCCCCAGTCGATTTAAGCCGATACGAGCAACTGCCGACACGCATTGCTCAAAACACCGATTGGGAAGATGCAAAAATGTCGCGCTTTAAAAACTCAACAGCCGACCAGCGTAAAACAGTCTATACACATATAATTTATTATGGCAACGACATGAGCGACCTGTCGAAAGTGGCAGAACGCGAGCTGCAACAAATTATAAATCTGCTGCTTGATAACCCGAAACTTGGTGTAGAAATAAATGGCTATGCCGATAAATTGGGCGAAGACGAGCACAACTACAGCCTATCGCAAAAACGGGCGCAAAACGTGCTCAAATACCTACTCGACCAGAATGTTGACGGGCGGAAAATTATAACACAAGGCCATGGCGTATCAAACGAGCACGGCTTCTACAATAAAAAAACGCGCGAGATGATTTATCGGCGCGTTGAAGTAAATGTTTTTGAACTTAACGATTAGCTATTATGAAGACTATCAAACACATAGCAATAGTAAGCGCAATAGCAATCTTAAGTTTGATTGCCACAAGCGCACAGGCTCAATACTCAGAGTACGAGGTAAAAGCCGCCTACATCTTCAACTTTGCAAAATTTATTGAGTGGCCTGAAAAATATATTGGCGACACCATCAACCTTTGCATATACAAAAACGACCCATTCGGTATCATATTGGAAAAGACCATGATAGGCCGAAAAGCCAACAACAGGGCATGGAAAATCAGTCGCGTAAACAACATCAGCGAAATTGGCGACTGCCACATACTACTCATCTCCGACCTCAAACAACACGAGATAATGCAAGTGCTGAAAAGCATTGAGCGTAAGCCGATTGTGACTATTGGCGATGAAATTCCAAACTTCTGCCACATAGGCGGAATATTCAATTTCATGCCACAATTCTCGAAGCATCAGTTTGAAATAAACAAAGACGCAGCCGACAATATCGACATAAAAATCAGCCCAAAACTGCTGCTATTAGCCAAAATAATATCGACAAAAGAAAAACTTTTTTGTATTTTTTCAACAACAATTATATGGTTATCTTCATATAATATATTTAGTTTCATTTATTCCACCTGCT
>CALBPW010000373.1 GCA_937899145.1 uncultured Bacteroidota bacterium | reverse complement strand
TTTTGCCCAATCCGAACTATCGTCGAAATGCTTTTCCAGACTTTTTTTCAGACAAGATATTCTTTGGAGTTGGTCGGCAATGGGAAAATAGCTTGCTGAGAGTGGATTTTTAAGGAAGGACTAAATAGCAGTTTGGAAATAGATGAATTGGCTTTCATAAATTGCCCTTCGCTAAAGTATGTAACAATTTATGGTAACCCAAAATCTTGCCATGGAATCATAAAGAATCCAGATATAACACTACTTATGCCAGCATACTACCAAAGTAGCGTTTACACATTAAACACTTCCACTTACAAATATGAGAAAACAGTAAAATGCGAAGTGATCTTCTTCTATGCTGTAACAACAATGCCTAATGCGTATGGCGATATAAAAGTTGATACAAAATGGGCAATAAAAGGAAAAAAAGTAAACATTACAGTTGTCCCCCAAGATGGGTATGAGTGCACTCAAATAGTACTGAATAAGGGAATTTTGGATTATGTTGCCCCTGGACAGAAAAAGAAACTGAAAAAGAATTCAAATAAAGCGTTTATCTTGCCCGACAAGACATTTACAATGCCAAATTACGATTGCACAATAACAGGATTTTTTGAACCAAAAAAATAATCTGTTATTCTCCAAAGAAAAACGCCCAACCGGCAAAACCTGATTGAGCGTTTTTCTGTTTGTCAGGCAGTCCTATATTATCAAAAGTAACAGAATTTGAGTTCATTTTCACCTTTTGGGTAATACTGTTATATAAACGATAGCCATTATAGTCAGGTCCAAACAATTTAACAGTAAATTCTTTTTTACCCGACAACGAACTATTGAAATTCATTCGAACTCTTATATAATTCGTATTGGTCGAAAAAATGACTTTCCCAAAATCGTATGCAACATTATTATTATTGCGCAACTCTGCCAGCAAAGACGCTTTGTACGAAGAATTGTTGTTGTATGGCTCAACCTCAACACGCGCATACTTCTGCGGATACATTCGCGCCAGGTTCATATACAATATGACATCACGTTCTTGCTCTGTCATATAGTAGGCTGTTGTGGCTGTGTTAGCGCGCCGCAATTCATCAGCAGTCCATTGGTCTTGTTGGCATTTGGCAACCGAACTGTACAAAATCAATAGTATTGCAATAGGATAATATGAAATACGATGCGCCATACCGATGTTTTGCGTGAAGATAGTGATTTTAATCTTCTGAAAAACAGACTTTGCATGGCGTCTTACCCATTTTTATCGCCTTTGCCTTAGTTACCGCTTCTGTATTATGACTTTTTTGTATGGTTATACACCACTGATGGTGATAGCGCCCGCCATTTGGCGTAATATAAACTTCCTGTCGATTTGAACAATTGCAGAAGATGATGATTAAAAGCAAGATAGCATAAAAAGAGATTGCTTTCGGATAAAAATAATGCGCTTTCATTTTAAGTTTATCTGGCAATGATTGATTATTCAGAAACAACACTATCAAAAACTATTTTATTAGTTGCTCTTGTGTCCGCCTAAGTGTAGCTTCCTTTACTTTGAGTTGATGTTCAACAATTAAATCATAGTCGCACGTTGTTTCACTTAGTTTGCTTGAGACAACAAGCAGTTCAAGACTTAACATAAACAAGAAAAGTATAAGATAGAATCCTGCCGCAATTTTATCTTTAAAAATTATTTCGCGGAAAAGTACCTTAAGCTCTTCAAGAAAACCCCTTGGTTTATTAGCCATTTCAGTGCGAATGGTTCCGTCAAGTTCCATCAAATCTTTATTCAATTTCTGCCCCTGTTCTATATATTTATCGCGAAGTTTCGCTAAATCTTGAGCTTGTTGATATTTGGGATTGGGAATCTGAGTCTTATTAAAATTAGTCCTTCTTTCATATATATTATTGCCAAGAGAATCTTGTCCTATTAATACTTGCTCCTGCGTAGTATTGACACTTGTTATAAATGGCTTAGCATTAGCCTCCGACAATGTTTGCTCGTATTCACGACCTATTGAGTCAATACATTTTTGATTCTCGGATATTTGCTTGTTAATCAATATTGTACGAATATTTAGTAGCTCATTGGCCTCTACATCACGCGCTTTTGTCATCTTCACATCAAGGTCGTTTTTAAAAATCATTTGGTCAAATATAGTTGCGCCAAGAGTTGCCATCAGAAAAGCTAAAACAATTCGCATTATGCCAACAAAATACGATTTGCCAACTTTTAAAATGATGAATCGTTCAACACAGACTACAATTGTGATGAAAATTAACGAAACAATGATTTTAACATACGTTGCAGCAACACCAATATATCTATCAGCAAATAAGAATCCTATTGTTCCCCATATTATAGCCATAATTGTTATGGCAGACATATATTTTTTTAACGCACGGTAGCTTGCCTCTCCACATTCAGCTAATATAGAAGGATTCCAACCTATGATTAGGCAACATAACTTTGTGAATATCTTATTGTTCTTCATTGCCATGGGTATTTAAGTTATTTAATATGCCATCTATTATTGCCGCCATTCCCCTTTGAAAACCACGTTCATACGACATCAACATTGTGGTCATCTCTTGCGTTTTATTGTCGAGGTTTTGTTTAAGTTTATCTATTTCAGCAATATGCGCTTTGTAAGTCCTAAGTCTTGATTCCAATTGCGCCGCATGATCAGCCATAAGCATTGCTCTTGTACTATCAATTATCGGTTCAAGTCTTACAATTTCATCGTTGTATTTTTGAGTAACTTGTTTAAATAACACTCGCAAATGGTTTTCAATCTGTAGTTTTCCCAAATTCATGTACGAAGCGTCATGATTTGCCATTGCATCGTCATACCCTTGATTATCAAAATTCTTACGCAAATAACTATACACCACATCAATTGGATAGCCTGTACCAATGTTTACAATTGTTACATTATCGTTGGCATCAACCTTGTTATTGTTAGAATTTTGTGTAGACTCCTTATATGGATTTTGTTGATCATCCATATTTGCTTCATTTGTTTTTCTAAAAAATGAAAATAATCCCATAATCTTATTTTTTTTATAAATATTCCATAACATAAATTGTAGGTCATTTGCATTGCCTACTTCATTAATTCACACTATCAGAGTTTCCCGATATAATTTTACATTGGTTCAGCAACTGTGGTAATAGACGCAGTGTCAAACTCTGTTTTTGTCCGTTGTGGCGAACATTCAGCTGGCGATAGTAGAACCATCGCATCAAAAATTAAAGCTATTTTATTCATACATAATTCATAAGCCCTTTAACTACAATAGACTCACCACGCTTAAGGGCAAAAAAAACGTGGGAATTCTGTTACTCATATCCCACGTTTCAGGGCTCTCGCATTGCCATCACCTGTAAGATTGAGCAACGCGAATACCCACACTATTATGAATTATGTAAAATGAAATGCAGTAATGTATTATGATAACATCATTAACTGCAACAATTTACAATCATTGCATAACTCATGTAGGCGTTCACAATTGCTTTCTCTTTGACAGGTGATTCCAAAACTTGCGAGATTCTGAAACGTCAAAAAAAAACGTCAAGCAAACGTCTTTCCTAATATGTACACCCACACTGCCCGTCTTTTGCAAGACACCAGCGCAGGCTTCGACAAATGTAGAAAAAATGATTATTACATTTTACGCAAGCAAAAACTAAAAACGTAAATATCTGGCAATTAGGCAAATAATTTTTTATTATTATTTTCCTTTCTGTTTTTGGGTAAAATTATTCGTTCTGTTCCCATTGTTGCCAGTCGGTTTCGGCAAGATAACGCTCAACTTGTTGGCGTAGTGGTTGCAAATCGTTTTGTATCACCGACCACACGACAGAATCATCTATCTGAAAATATTCGTGTACGATATAATTTCTCATTCCACGGATTCTTTTCCACGGTGTTTCAGAATGAATTTCGACAAATTGGTTCGTCAGCATATTGGCCGCTTCGCCAATTATTTCAATGTTTTTGACAATAGCATAATACATCATATCATCCTCAACAATATCACTATGTGTTTTACCTGCCGTGTATCTGATTATTCTATCAATGGCATCAATGATATGGTTGAGCCTTTCTTTGTCTTTAAGATGTTCTCTCATAAATCAAACGCTTGTCATGTTCAACACTGTTTCTTGCAAATCCTGCCAGTGTTGGCTCTGAAACCAAATCGACATTCCGACCTAACATTGTCCGCAAATCTTCATACATTCCAAAAAATTCCAGTCCGACGGGCTGCGAGTAGTCGAGTGCTACAAGTATGTCCACATCGCTATCGGGTTGTTCTTCGCCACGGGCAAACGAGCCAAAAAGCCAAGCCTTCAGCACTGGTTGTGTCTTAAAGTAGTCGGCTAATAATCGTATCATTGTAGGCGTGTCCATCGCGTAAATTGTTTTGACTGTTACAAATATACAAAAAAATGCAACGAATTTCTATTATTTATTGGCCGAGACAAATTCCCCAAGGGGTGGGTTATTTTGGGGAACTGAATGCATCAATCAGCAATGTTCAACTCGACGGTTTCAACTGCCGTATCTTGGTTTAAGCAATTGTCCGTCATAACGAACGAATCTTTGGGCAAAATTTTTATTTAACGTTACTATGTTTTTTACGTCGTTACGTAGTAACGTCCATCTCGTCGACTTGATGCCGTCTCGCTACTCCATCTTCCGTGTGCCGTTGCATTTAGGGTAACCACTGCAACTCCAGAATTCTTTGCCCGAATTGATGCCTCTACTTGCCGTGCGCTTTACCATTATTTTGCCGCATTTCGGGCAGTTTGGGGCACCAGCCAGTACGCTTTGCTCTGCACGGAAAGCAAGCCTTTCGGCGGTTAATGCTTCGGTAAATCCGCCTTCGCGACGAAAGTTTTCAAGTTGTTTGCCAATCTGTTTGCCAAGCATCATTATCAAGCGGTTACATAGCACAAGCAGACAATTTGCTTCTTTGATAGAATCTTTTGAGCTGAGCCATTCATCAAATTTATGCTTTTGCGTTAGTATGTGAACGCAACTTGAGTGTAGAACATCATCGCTATAGGCTGGGCGGTCGAGGGCGGTGAAGGCTACCTTCTGGTGTTCCGGCGATTTAACTGTCCACGGTATCTGTTCCCGTTGCATTAACCAATTGATGTAGTCATTAGCTAACTCTGACAGACTTGCGCGAGCCACATCGGTAAGTTTCATTTCGGTTTCTTTCGAAGTTGAGTGGCGAGAGTTACCTTCGGCAATATTAGCAGGCACAGAACGCGCAGCCTGTGTCATTTGGTCGAATTGGCGTCCGCAAGGGTCGTTTGTCCGGTTAAGGTTGCGCACACAAAAATCCTGTGTGGCAAGTTGTATCACATTGGCAAGCACCCACGTGTCCAGCCAATAGTAGCTGAAGTTGTTCAGTTCCATAGTCTTAACTTATTTTGCAGATTAACGGCTCTGTAAATCTATGATTTTTTCGGATAGAATCAACTTCAATAAGTGTTGTTAAATCGTTTGTCGACAGAGTCATATAGTTGTTCCATCTACCTAATTGTTTCTCTACCTACATTGTTTTAATCGGGGAATTGCGAACAGCAGAATTGTCATTGCCACAAACAAAATGAATGTGGCTATGGTGATAACTATTAGCACTCGTTTTACACGGTTGCTTTTTGTAAGACAGCCTAATATGGTTGTAAACATAAACGCCATTATCAGCATTGGCTGTATGATTATGAAAAGCCAAACATTAAGTTCGCCGTAACTGAAAGGGCTGTTTTTAGCCCACCACCACAGAATTCTTATACAGTAATTACAAATGTCGTCCATTTTAAAGGGTATTTATGGTAATTTAAAAAATGTGATTGATATATATGCTAAAAATTTCATTATTAATAGATTGTAAATTCTTCCGACTTCAATTCCTCATCTTCGCATAGTATTTTCACTACATACTTACCTGATGGCAGTTTCTGTTTGTCAGGCAGTCCTATATTATCAAAAGTAACAGAATTTGAGTTCATTTTCACCTTTTGGGTAATACTGTTATATAAACGATAGCCATTATAGTCAGGTCCAAACAATTTAACAGTAAATTCTTTTTTACCCGACAACGAACTATTGAAATTCATTCGAACTCTTATATAATTCGTTTTGGTCGAAAAAATGACTTTCCCAAAATCGTATGCAACATTATTATTATTGTCAACTCCTGCCAATTCTACTGATTTTATGGTTATTTTGTCTGACAACGAAACTGTTTTCTTCGCAGAAGAATTTGTTGATGGAATTTGTTTGCTTTGCTCGCTTTGTTTCAACTTTTTGTTCAACTCGGCTATTTGTTTCTCGTTGACTTTTTTCTTGTTTTTATTAACTATCTCTGTTTTATATTTTTGAAAAAAATTCTTATTATACGAATTTACACGCTTGACTGTAATACGAGACAATATCGCTACTATAGTTATAATAAACAGTATTGTTTCTTTCCTTGTTTCTTTCCTTGTTTCTTCCCTTACACCTTTTTTTTGCTGTTTGTAATATACTTGGGCTTTATAATCTTTTGAGAAATTCTCACAAGACACCTCGAAATCCGCTTTTGCGTTAGTTAATCCACAAATCAAACCTTGTTTGATGTCGGGTTTCCTGTGCTCGCATATTTTGCAGAACTCCACTTGTTGCGCTCTGTTCATAACACATAGTATTAATACTTTGTTTTATGGTATTTCCCAATATTCTACTCTGATTGTGCATGCGCCATTTGTCCGTCGGCCAACATAGCACTCCTCGATGCCGATTCTATTGTTTTTGCACTCTTTATAGAAATCAAGATAATCCTCATCGGTTGTGTTTCGAATCCCTTTGATAATTATATTTTTCCAATTAGCAATATCATCGCCATAAATCTCAGCAACTGAATATTCCCCGTCGCTATCTATCTCTTCATCCTGATACACATATTCGACATAGTTTTCGTGCATCTGCACCTTGATAAGTGTCACATTTTCGTCATCATAACGGATAGGACAATCAGCATTTAACTCTGCCACAAACTTTTTTATAGCAGCAGTTTCGTCGCAACTTGTCAGAAAGCAAACTGCCACCGCAAACAATAGTAATAAAGACCTTAAATGTTTCATTATAAGACATTTTACAACACACCTGTAAAACCCCGGAACAGGTAAACTTTAATTATTAAACCAAACTGCTATAAAATAAAAACGTGGGATTTTCCTTGTCAACTCGTTCCACATCTTGAGGCTCTAGCATTGCCCTATCGTCAAGAACGAGCAACGCCGAAGCCCACGCTTATATGTATATCAAGCCGATGCTGGCGCACGACCATTATGAATATACATACCCATAGACATCACCGCTGCCTTGTTCTCTTGACGATAGGTTGAAACTGCTAGATTCCAAGATGTCAAGAACAAAGCGTCAAGTAACGCTTTATTTTATGTGTCGCCTATCAGCCTCCGCCAAATCGGTTTTGGCTTCAATAGCATAACAAATATAAAAAAGATTTTGGTTTGTTTTATAACTATCTCCAAGCAAAAAATACAAACTTCTGGTTGTCAACGACCAACAAGCGCTCAAGGCATCCGATTATTAAAAATAACTTGACAAACTATTAACGAAAAATTAAATTGGTGAAACGTGTTTGGATTTTCTGTTTTTTTGAAATAAAAACGCTTATGAAAAAGATTGTTTTTATCGCAGTGGCTCTTATAGTGTCAACTGCAGCCGAAGCGAAGTTGAAGGTTCCTCAGCAGTTCCGCCTGAAACTGACAGAGCAATATTTTTTAGACGAGACGACCGGCGAACTGATTGACAGCCGAGTTATAGAAGATGATAGTGCTGCGATAATCGTCTCGTTGACAGAAGGTTATGTAGTCTACAACGGAGTCAGGTATCCAATAATCACCTCACACGGAAAAATGAAATATAAGCAGTACCACATTGGGGCATACGTGCCTAATAGTGGCATCACTATAATATTCCGCCAATACAAAAAATGGATTAATGTGCAGGTTTCCATAAAAGACTCACCGTGGATTTACTACGTAGCAGAGATGGAAGAAATAATATAAACTATTGATTTTAAATATATTATTATGAAGATTACTACTATTAAACCGCCTAAAAGAAAAAGGCGCACAACTGTTAAAACAAGTGCCAAAACCACTTTGATAGGCACACATACCGCCAAAACAACACGGCAACAAGATGCATTGAACAAACAGCGCAGAGCAATGGATGCAGGTTTCCACGATACCGTCGATAGCATCTATATGGCGCGCCAAGTGTCGCCCTACCTAATCTTACAAACTAAAAAGAAAAAGGAGCGACCGTATTATCTTGAAGGCTCAAGAATTGCAAAAGAAGAAGCCCGGAAGAATGCCGAAAACTCAAAATCAATGGGCGGAAAAGTAAAAAAGATGGTGAGACCAACCGCTACCCTTCGCAAGCTGACAAAATGATTCTGTTTTAAAATAGAGCGATACGTGCCACTCTCTGTGCGGCTACACGCTTAAAAACACTATTAAATCCGCTCAATCAGGTGCTAAAATACGAGCCGTTTATTCAGCCAACTCCGCATACAAATCGAACTCATCGGCATCGGTAACGCGCACGTTTACAAAGTTGCCGATTGGCAGATTGATGCCCAAAACGAGCACCTCGCCGTCAACTTCGGGCGAGTCGCCCTCACTGCGGCCAATATAATAGTCGCCTTCATGCCTGTCAATCAAAACTTTAATGGTTTGCCCGATTTTCCTTTGATTGATTTCGAACGAAATTTGCTGTTGAATGGCCATAATCTGCTCCATTCGTTGCCGCTTGACATCTTCAGGGACATTATCTGTGTAATTATCAAAGGCGTATGTGTTTTCCTCGTTCGAGTAAGTAAAGACACCCAAACGATCGAACCGCACATCTTTCACAAAATCAACAAGTTCCTGAAAATCTTCGTCAGTCTCATCGGGATGACCGACAAGCAATGTGGTGCGCAAAACAAGCCCTGGCACACGCTTGCGGAACTCCCGCACAAGATTGCAGGTCTGTTCTTTACTGATATTTCGGCGCATTCGGGTGAGCATATTGTCGCTGATATGCTGCAGTGCAATGTCGAGATAATTGCAAATGTTGCTGTGGCGCGCCATCACGTCGAGCACATCGAGCGGGAAGTGCGCAGGGTAGGTGTAATGTATTCTGAGCCAGCACAATCCTTCTATCTTTGCTATCTGTTCCATCAGTTCGGCAAGGCACGGCTTCTTGTACAAATCAACACCATAAAACGACAAATCTTGCGCAATCAATATAATTTCTTTAACTCCCGATGCTACAAGTTGCTGACATTCTTCAATAATTTCCCCGATTGGTCTTGATTGGTATTTGCCTGTTATATAAGGAATTGCGCAAAACGAGCATGTGCGGTTGCAGCCTTCGGCAATCTTTACGTATGCGTAATGAGGCGGTGTAGTAACAACACGCCGTGGCTGCAGATTGCAAAAATACTCGGCATTGAAGTAGTCGAGCATTGGTTTTAGTTCGAATTTTCCGAACCAAGCATCAACCTCGGGCATTTCAGTCTGCAAATCAGCGCGATAACGTTGGCTCAAGCAACCAAAAACCACAATTTTTCCGACACGATGCTTTTTCTTTAATTCGGCATATTCGAGTATTATGTTAATTGACTCTTCTTTAGCGTCGTTTATGAATCCGCATGTATTTATCGCCACAAAATCAAATTTGATTTTTGCGGGGTCGGCTTCATAATAAGTGTCAAAGCCATTTGCTTGAAGCTGACGCATAAGAATTTCGGTGTCCACACGGTTTTTTGAACACCCCATTGTCAGTAAGTTGACTTTTTTTCGCATTTTGATTATGTTCAATTACGACAACAACGAATCGACAAATTCGGCAGGAATAAAATCTTGCAAATCGTCGATACCTTCGCCTACGCCAATGTAGCGGACAGGTATTTTAAATTGGTCGGAAATGCCAATAACAACGCCACCCTTGGCTGTACCATCAAGTTTGGTTATTGCCAACGACGAAACCTCGGTAGCTAAAGTAAATTGTTTGGCTTGTTCAAAGGCATTCTGTCCTGTCGAGCCGTCAAGAACGAGCATTACATCGTGTGGTGCTGCCGGGTTTATTTTTTGCATCACTTTCCTGATTTTTGTCAGTTCGTTCATCAGGTTTATCTTGTTGTGCAGCCGCCCTGCAGTATCGATAATTACGACATCGGCTCCACTGCGGGTGGCTGACTCAAGTGTATCGTAAGCCACCGAAGCGGGGTCGGAACCCATTTTCTGCTTGATTAGCTGCACTCCTATGCTGTTTGCCCAAACCTCAAGCTGGTCGATGGCGGCGGCGCGAAAAGTGTCGGCCGCGCCAATCACAACTTTCTTGCCTTGCTTTTTAAATTTATTTGCAAGTTTACCAATGGTTGTTGTTTTACCAACACCGTTAACTCCCACAACCATAATCACATACGGAGGATTGGCGATGTTATCAATTGCATTGGATTGTGAATTTGCTGAATTTTCTGCCAAAAGAGCAGTTATCTCATCGCGCAAGATTTTATTCAGCTCGTTCATATTCAGATACTTATCGCGTTTAACACGATTTTGTATTCGTTCGATGATTTTCAGAGTGGTATCAACACCGACATCAGAAGTAATCAGCACTTCTTCCAGATTATCAAGCACCTCGTCGTCGATAGTTGACTTGCCAATAATAATGTGAGAAATTTTTTTGAAGAGGCTGTCTTTAGTTTTAGCAAGCCCTTCGTCCAACGATTTTTTCTGAAAGCGATCGAACAAACTCATAGTAACTAATTTTTCTACGAAAATAAAAAAGGCTTCCAACGAAAAAAAACGTCAGAAGCCCTTTTTATTATGAATTTACAATTATTTCTTAAAGAAATCTTTTGCGTGTTCTGCGTTAACTATTTCTTCTTTAAATTGGTAAGCGCCTGTTTTAGGCGATTTCACCATTTTAATGCACTTAACGAAACTCTTAGCCTCGCCAGTTTTAAGTGTTGCAACTACCTTCTTTGCCATGGTTTATTATTTAATTTCTTTGTGAAGAGTTACTTTCTTAAGGAAAGGATTGTACTTACGGAGCTCTAAACGCTCAGTTGTATTTTTGCGGTTTTTGGTAGTGATATACCTTGACATTCCTGGTACACCGCTTTCTTTTTGTTCAGTGCACTCCAAAATAACCTGAACTCTATTGCCTTTTGCTTTCTTTGCCATCTCCAATAATTTTTAGATGTTATTAATATAACCTGCGGCTTTAGCTTCGCTCAATACGGTGTGCAAACCTTTTTTGTTAATATTGCGCAAACCGCTTGCTGATACTTTCAATGTAATCCAACGATCCTCCTCGGGATAGTAGAATTTTTTATTGAACAAATTTGCATGGAATTTACGTTTGGTTTTCAAGTTAGAGTGACCTACATTGTTACCAACCATGCTACGTTTTCCTGTTACTTGACAAACTCGTGACATATTACTTTATGGTTTTCTTTCTCTTTAAAAATCGGTTCGCAAAGTACGCGTTTTAAATTCAATTAAGCAAATATTTTTTTAATGTTTTTTAAGATATTTTTTGGTGAATCGAATAATTCAGATAATCGCTTCTTCCACCGGTTCTCCATTCCGGCAGCTATCGGGACACCGGTTCAGCACATATATTATCGAAAAGGTATTGCAGGGCCGCTTCCGAAAATTTATCGATGTTTTCAGCCCTTGAAGCACCCGCTATAAAACGCATTGACGCAACTGAATGCTGTGTGGCTACTCCAATCCATACGGTTCCGACAGGATTTTCGGTGTCTCCACCATCAGGGCCGGCAATGCCTGTTGTTGATATTGCAAAATCGGCTTTTGTAAGCCGGCGCACGCCATCAGCCATTGCCTCGGCTACTTGGCCGCTTACAACTGTGTGTTTATCAATCAATTCAGATGACACGCCAAGTACAGCAATTTTAACCCCGGTAGCATAAGACACTACACCGCCTTTGTACCATGCGGAACTGCCTGGCGTTAAGGTTATCAAATGTGCGATATTGCCTCCCGTGCAACTTTCGGCTGTCGCCATTGTTTTGCCTTTCGACAATAATAATGCGCCAATTCTGGCTGCTATTGTGTTTTCTGATTTCATCACTTGCAAAGATAAAAAGCTACTTTACATTTTGACATACAAAAAGCGCGGAACAAATTCCGCGCTTTCGCATTTTAATAATTAAAAGCTATGAATCATTTATTTGCAATATACTATTTTATAGTTCCTAACTATGCCGGCATTGTAAACACTAACAACATAAATTCCGTTTCCGATTCCCAATTCCGCAAAATTTATAGTCATTTTTTCGCTTGCATTGTTGCAAACTTTCAAAATTTGACCTTGCATATTTCTGATTATCAAATTTGTGCCATCGCTCAAATTATCTATATAGAGAATACCACAAGTCGGGTTTGGATAAACGCTAATGTTATCGGCAAAGCCGTCGATTGATGATACATAACCATCTATCACATTTACAGTAATATATACAGGTTCGCTATCTGATACACCATCGTTTACAACAAGTTGAATCTTGTAGCTGCCCTCCGTACGGGTCTGGAGCACAACCGACTGCCCGTCAGCTGCAGACAATGTGCCGTCGCCGTCAACCTGCTCAACAACCGACCACTTATAGGTCAGTTCGTCGCCATCAGCATCGTAGCTTCCGGTTGCGTTCAGGTCAATGTAGGTATATCGTTTGGCTTTTGCCACGTTGAGTGTTTCGCCCTCATCGATAACGGCAACCGGCTGATTCGATACCTCAATGGTAATGACATCGGCAATGCTGCTCACGCCGCC
>CALBPW010000372.1 GCA_937899145.1 uncultured Bacteroidota bacterium | reverse complement strand
AGGTACTCGTCGTTGTAAAGGTCTTTTTCAATGTAGCTATAGCCATTTCGGGCCAAATGAATTCCAGCAAAATTCCGGCCATTCAGGGTTTGTTGAGCAATGCCGATAGTTACTCCAGTATTAAAATGAAAGGCATCTTTGTTTTCATCGATGTCCATAAAATCGATTGAAGCGATGCCTGTTTCAACTTTTGGAATTACCAGACATGAGATTTGTGCTGATGCGGCGTGCGCTAAAGCAAGCGCAAGTAATGAAATGATAGCTTTTTTCATAATTGCACATAAAATGTGTGTCAGATTTTGTTTTGCAAGCATAGTGAATTTATTGGTTGAAAATGGAAAATAAGGGAAGAAAAATATGTGTCTTTGGCCCGCCTCCATTTACCCTGACTTTTATTTGCAAAATCTTGTAAATAGTTGGTATTATTGCGAATTGAAGATTAGCCATTTATCGTTACTTTTGTGTTGTTGGTCATTAACCTTGTACATTTAAATGTGAATTGTGTAATATTGTAGTATGAATTTGCGATTTGTAGCCATATCAATTCTTTGTATGTGCAGTGCAGTAACACTTGCGCAAAAGCAAATTGCTTTTAATACAGCTGCCGAATCTGCTGGTAACGGGTTGACAATCAAAAGGAATGATGTTAACGGAATTGAATTGTCGGTAAATGTTGATGCTATTAATTTAATTGATGCTGAAACTAAAAAAGGCGATTTTTGCGATTTGGGCATTCCGGGTGCATACACCACAGGGGCTATAGGCGAGCCTCAATTACCAGCTTTCCGGAAATTGATAAAAATTCCGCATAATACCAAATTCACGACAGCTGTAAATTGCATGGATACAGCTATTTACAATCTGAACGAACTTGGATTTGACAAAAAAATCCAACCACATCAGCCATCGCAAAGTAAAAGTAAATCGCATATTGCGTATAAACACAAAAAGCGTTCGTATCGTCGCGATTATTTTGCGGAACAACAGCTTTTTACAATTGTTAAAATTGGCACTATGCGCAATGTTGACTTGTATCAAGTTGCTGTAAATCCTATAAGGTATAACCCAAAACAAAACATAATCAGGATTTTTAACAATATCAGTATCGATATTAAATTTATTAATGGCGCTTCAAAATCGAATGATGCTGCGATTAGCGGAACATCAATCGGCGCAAAATCAGAATTAGGATTGTTTAATAGTTTAACAAAATATCCTGTAAAATATTTAATTATAACGCATTCCGATTTTCTTGATGCATTGACCGATTTTATCAATTGGAAGCGATTGAAGGGGTATGATGTTGTTGTTGCTACAACTGATGAAATTGGCAGTTCAGCGGCAAATATAAAATCTTGGATAACAGAGCAATACAATAATTCTTCGGAAGAAAACCCAGCACCTTCGTTTTTGCTTTTAGCTGCCGATACCGATAAAATTCCATGTTCGCAAACGGGCGAGGATTCGGGCAAAGGAACTGATCTTTATTATGCTTGCATGGATGGCGATGGCGATATTTTGCCAGATATGTATTATGGTCGGTTTTCGGCTCGCACTGCTGCTCAGATGAAGGCAATTGTTGATAAAACAGTCGCTTATGAGAAATTTCAGTTTGCCGACTCTTCTTTTCTTGCAAAAGCAACATTGATAGCGGGTTACGATGCTTCGTATCGAGCCTCTACTGGTATTCCAACGTTAAATTATATAGTCAATAATCGTATTAATGCTGATAATGGATATTCGATAGTTAACTCGTTTACAACAAGTTATAAAAACTGCTATGATACTTCCTCTGTTGCTGTCGGGTTAATTAACTATTCAGCGCATGGAAAAACCACAAGTTGGGATAATCCTGAACTTACACAGTCAGCGGTACGTAATTTTAGCAATCAGGGCAAATATCCGTTTGTGATTGCAAATTGCTGTTATTCAGGAAATATTGTTACTTCGGAATGTTTAGGCGAAACATGGCTCAGGCAGGCCGATGCGGGAGCGGTGGCTTATATTGGGTCGTCGCCACAAACATGGTGGCACGAGGATTCGTATTGGGCGGTTGGAGCGCATGAGTTTCAATCTAAAGTAACACCAACGCTTGATGAGTGCGGTTTAGGAGCTTTCGATGTGCCTTTTGTCACCGATTTTTTATGTGGCGATGGTGTGCTTTTTGCTGGCAACTTGGCAGTGTCCGAGGCTCACGATAATTCTTACAAAAGCAATGTCTCAACTCGATATTATTGGGAGGCTTACAACTATCTTGGCGACCCGTCGTTGTTAGTTTATTTTGGAGCCCCCACCAGTAATGTCGTTTCGTATGAAAGGGTTATGCCAATTGGCAGTTCGTCGGTTTATGTTGAAGCTCTTGTCGGCTCGTATGTGGCAATTTCGAAAGATAGCGTGCTGCTTGGCGCGGCAATTGTTGATGAAGGCGAAGCGTCGGTAAATATCAGTGTGCCGGCAATTAATGATATTGGGCAACTTGATGTTGTGGTAACTAAAAATCAATGTAAGCCACATTTTGGCAAAATCGAACTTGTGGAGCCAAGTATGCCATATATAACATTGGCAGAAGCTTATACAAATATTGCAGATAACGATACTACTTTGAGTTTGAACGTTGTGTTGCGCAATATGAGCCGGCAACCTGCGCAAAATGCTCGCATAATTGATATAGCAACATCAAACAAATATGTAAAAAACATAATATAAGATATTGAATCATTATAAAATTATAATTAACAATAATAATAATTATTCATATATAATATCCTAATTTTAATGCTATATTATATAATTACTATTTCATCATGTTACTATGTTTATTTGCTACTATCTTTATCCTTTTCTTTATCTTTATTATCTTTTTCCTTTTCCTTTTCTTTTTCTTTTTCTTTGTCTTCTTTATTCTTACTATTTTCTTTATGTTCTTCGTTATTGAGTTCAGCGCTTTTTTTCAAGATCCAGTCATATTTATTATAATTAAATGTTAGTTGATTTTTTTCACAGATTTGTCTCAAAAGATTTTTCAAATAGGAGTAATCCGGCCTATCTTCGAATTTTAAATCTCTTGCATATTGAATAAAAGTCTTGAATTCATCAGGGAAACCTTGACACAAAACTTCCAAAGAAGTCGATATCTTTTTTTCTTTTATTTTCTCATATTTTTCTTTCACAGTTCGTGCCTTTAATCCCTGCCAAGGTAAATTCCCTCTCATGAAATAAACTAAAATATATCCTAAACCTTCAATGTCATCTCTTCTTGATTGCTCAATACCTAAATGTGTATTAACAGAAGCATATCTTGCAGTCCCAGTCAAACTTTTACCGTCTTTATAAGGTATATGCAAACCTGTTCTTGGATCACGATATCTTTTCGCTAAGCCGAAATCAATGGCATATACTTGATGCTTTTTTGATCCTTTTCCCATAAGGAAATTATCTGGTTTAACATCACGATGGATGAAATTCCTGCTATGAATGAACTCAATCCTTGAAAGCATTTGATCCACGACCATTACTGTTGTTAAAAGGGTGAATTTCCTTTTACAGAAGTTGAAATAATCTTCTAAAGAATGTCCTAATAAATCCATTATTAATATATTATAATTTCCTTGACTTCCACACCAATGCAATTTAGGTATTCCAACACCTCCTTGTAATGCCATATATAATTTACTTTCATAGAAAAGCTGAGGATGACGAGTATGAGTAGGCTCTAATTTAATCGCGACTTCTTCATTAAATTTGATATTTACTCCGTAGTAAATGTCACCGAAAGCTCCACTTCCTAATTTACGACGAGCGTCCAGTTTATAGGAATCCCCTATTGGGATTTCATAGTCTCTTAGTTGGGTTGAAATTCTTTTTTCTGACATTTATATTTTGTATGAAAATATTTTTTTATTTTTAATTAAATTTATTGAATAAATAAAGGATTAAACAAGTTTTATTATACATTTATTAATTTTTTAATTTTATTTTTATTTTTTATAAATTAAATTTAAATATAATTCAAATGGGGATTGGGGATTGGGGATTGGGGATTGGGGATTGGGGATTGGG
>CALBPW010000371.1 GCA_937899145.1 uncultured Bacteroidota bacterium | reverse complement strand
TACACTCTTTCCCTACACGACGCTCTTCCGATCTAGTGTAGAGTCTTTTGTTACAGGCCCTATGGAAAAGCAAGGATCGTCTGATTTTGTATTCCCAATAGGCTCCGATACGGTAATTGCAAAAATTGGAATTTCAAATTTGGGCGGCAACGTATCGCCGATAGTCGCCGAATATGTTCATTCTAAACCTACATCGGTAACTTCAATCGATGAGTCTGCAATGACAAATGTTAGCAAAATCGAATATTGGAAAATGTATAAAACAGGTGGTGGCAGCGACCCGCACATCACTCTGTATTGGAACGATACCATTCATGGCATCAGCGACCCCGAACTTTTGCGAGTTGCGATGTTTAGTGGTAGCCGATGGGTGTCGTGCGGTAACGCAGCCTACTCTGGTGATAGCACAGGCGGATATGTGAAATCGGGCAGCGCTGTTACATTAGCCGAAAATAAATCATCATCAGGTGCTGTGCGGAAAAATGCTGTTAAACTGACAGCTGCCGTAAGAACTTTAGCATCAAATAATTACACAGCAATCACATTGGCTTCTGTCAATGAGGAAATCAACCCGTTACCAATTGAGTTGACCGCATTTACAGCCACTGTCACGCCTAACAACGACGTTCGTCTGGTGTGGAATACCGCCTCCGAAACAGATAACGATCATTTCACTATCGAGCACATCTACAATGGCGAACAAGATGTTGTAGCCGTTGTTGAGGCTAAAGGCAATGCGGCCGCAAATTATAGTTATCTGCATGTCAATCAGCCTGCCGGTACTCATTATTACAGATTGTTGCAAACTGATTTTGACGGCACAAGTAAAGTGGCGGCTGATTGGATTACCGTTACAATCGAAAATCCGGCAGCCAACAATTTGCAACTATCGGCGACACCAAATCCGGGCCGCTTGCAAGATATTCACTTCGATGTAACCGGCTTTGCCGATGGACAATTGCGATATATTGTAGCCGACATGCAAGGCAATACAATTATCGACCAAACCATCGCTGCTGAAGCTAATTACTACCGCATCAGTGCTGCCAATTGGCAGTTGCAGCCATCGGTTTATCTTATCAAGATATTCGTCGATGGCAAGCAAGCGACATCTAAGTTTGTGGTAGAGTAGAAGTCGCATAACTTAAAAAGCCGCTCGAAGTTTTCGCAGCGGCTTTTTTTTTGACATTTTTCCAATCATATATCAAATCTTCAGAATCGCCAACTTTTAGGATTTTGATTAACTTTCTGTAAAAACCGCCAACGCTAAAATGCTGAATTTAAATGAAATGCAAATGCGGTAATTTATCAATCTTGAGTAACTTGCATTCAAATAAAACATTAATGGGCAACAACAATCAAAAAAACAACTATCTTGCTGCCTCAAAACCTAAAATAGTATGATACTCGCCTTGATTTTAATATTGTTGTATGCCATTGCAATAACCATAGCATTTGCCGTATTGCTGAAAAGCGTCAGCTCGCGTACCATAACAAACTTCGATTATAACAATGTGATTCAAAAGAAAACCAGCGCAATGTTTTTCGATGTCAACGGCTTTTTACTATCAGACCGCGACTCCTCAAACAACGAACATGTGCTTGCCTC
>CALBPW010000370.1 GCA_937899145.1 uncultured Bacteroidota bacterium | reverse complement strand
TCGCACTTATTTTACTATTAATCAGAATGTTGTATGGTTTGTAAGGGGGGACTAGTTAATATCATCCTCTTGCTATCCGCCTCAACGCCGTTTAATTTGATCTCGCATTTTCCTCTATTTCTATCGAAAACTCACTACCCAACGGCACTTCAAATGTGCCGTCTATATTAACTTCACAGCGTGCAGTGAGTTTGATGTTTGAATTTGTGCCAATTTTTGCGTTTTTCAAGTTAAATCCATAACCTGCGCTTAAGTTTCTATTTCCCGATAATGTTGAATTGGTAAAATTTCGAGTTCCCGCTGCTTTCACTGCTTTATAGGCATTTACGCGACCAGATCCGACACCATTGGGGAATTTTGCGGCATCGGCAACGGGGTCGGCGGTTTGCATAAGTATTTTTTTTGCATCTTTTGGCGTAAGTTTTGGATTAACACTTTTCATAAGCGCACAAACACCTGCTACAATTGGCGCTGCTGATGACGTGCCTTTTGCAAAACCATAATAAGGCCATTCATTTTCAGTGCCGTCTGCGGTTATTGTCGGCATAGCAACCATTATATTATAGCCTGGTGCACATATAGTAACCGAAGGGTAGTGTGCATGTGTCTTTTCGCTACCATCTGAATCAAAATACTGATGTCTATCTTGATAATCAGTACTTGTTACACAGATGATGCGATCATCAATTAATGGAGAAAACGGATATATTGGAATATTTGGTTTGTTGTCGCATAAATAATTTCCTGCAGCTGCAACAATAATTGTTCCGTTATCTAACATTTCCTTTATTTCACTAATAATATATTCAGATGGCTTTGTATAACTATCATACCAACTTATAGAAATTACATCTGCATTTTCCACCAATGATGCATGATGTGCCTTATTTACGCCATTAGTCCATTCATAACCTATAATTTTAGTATTAAATCCAATAGAAGCTAATTGTCCACCACCATCAGTTTGTGCACCAACACAACTGGATGTTTCTGTTCCATGAGATAGTTTAGGATTCGCTATTTTAGATGTATTGTTAAATTTTTCTTTTGTTTTTGGATCATAATCGTAAATAAATTTAGTTTTTAAATCGGGATGATTTACATCAAACCATGTGTCAATTACAGCAACCTTTGTACCTTCTCCTTTTGTTATATCCCATGCTTTTTCCGCATCTATTTTCTTTAAGTGCCAGAGCCAACTGTCAGTATTAGGATTTTGATTTGTCAAAGTATACATATAATCTGTTGGGACATGCGTTGAGATTGGAGCTTTTTTTTCATCTATATCGGAAACTGTTTTGGTCATTGCTTTTAATGCTCCAATAACATCAGTCTTTACACAAGTAATTATGTAATAATACTTTAGTAAATCTGTGTTTTTTGAATATGGGCATAATTGCTCATATTTTTCAACACTGAATTCTTGTAAAAAGTTATTGAATGTGGCATTATTCGATTTGGGTATTGAACTGTTTGCTATGGGTTTTGCACTCATATCAAGTAGTTTGAATACAATTGTGCGAGGTTGTTCACTTTGTGCAATAACTACGTTACATGTAAAAATGAGTATTAGAAAAAATATCTTTTTCATGGTCTGAACAAATGGTATGAATATTTTTTGTTATTGATTATCACACTGCAAACACAATGATTTACATTATTTAATGAAGGAATATCAAACCTTGTGTCGGTTGTGAATTTTGAGTAAAGCAATTGGCCGATTGTCGAATAAATACGAATCTGCTTTTCGGAATCATCGCTAAAAACCATGGTGTTGGCAATAAGTTTCACAACATCTGCCTCAACATTTTTTTCATCAATTGAAACCAAAAGCCATTTGCCCCAATATTTATGGGGATAATCGTGACAACCAATAGAGTCTATTCCGAATATTGTCACGCTATCGGTTTCCTGTATGGTGATATAAGCAGGTAATGCGATTGTGTCTGATTCAATTACAGCAAAATAGCTCATTGGCGGAAACAAGCACAACATGTTTTTTTGTTCTCCCGTAAGGTAAATTTGGTTGCCATCTGTTCTTTCTGCCAAATTGTTGGCATCATCTGTAAAATATGTAAATGTCTCAAACAGAACGGACAAACTATCGACAGCCTCGTTGCCGTTTGCGTCAGTTACTTTTAAATTAAACACGCACTTATAATCTGCAGGTTCTCTAATAAAATACGGATTCACAATTGTTGTGTCGCTTAGAAGGTCGCTTGCCGTAATTGTTTTCAATCCTTGTTCTTGTGGCTTGCAAGTCCATGCGTAGGTATATGGCGGTTTTCCTTTCGAAATTTCAACGTTTCGCCCAATATAAAGAGTGTCAACTCCTTCATTATAAAACGCATATACATCATCGGGACAAATCACAATATTTTCACCGCAATCAACAGTTAGTGTTGCGTCCGCTTCTTTATTGTCGCAATCTTTGTTTTGCGACTTCCACCAATTTGAAGTGTATTTCAGCAAATTATCCTCATAGCAGCGCAAATAACACGTGCCGATGGTTATGTCAGGCGAAGCAAGATTTGTAAGTATATACATCGGTTCTGTCTCGTAGCCAACATTTTCAACATAACTGTATCTGCCGAAATGGTAATCGGGCAAATCGCTACGCGGAATCATATCCAGTTCAAAATGTTTTAAATGGCTATCAGCCAACGTATCAATTTTTACCACACATTGCACGGTATAGAAAGTGTCGGTTGTAATGCTGTTAGGTTTGTTTGCACGGAAATCTACAGCAATGGTGTCGCCTGTTTGCGCGCTGAAATCGTATGTCAGCAAAAAATGGTCGCAAAACCAGTTGTAAACTTTGCCATTATCATTGTAGAAAATCAATGTGTCGGACGCCGATTCCACTACACGGCAGGTTTTGCCATCAATTAAGGTGTCAGCAACGGACACGTATTTTTCATAATCACTCAATGGATCACCATATTCATCGGCTACTGAATAATACCACGTTGCCCCAAGCGGCGCAAATTCGGTTTGTGCCTTTAAACCGCATGCACACACTATTGCTAAAATTAATGTTAACGCATATTTTTTCA
>CALBPW010000369.1 GCA_937899145.1 uncultured Bacteroidota bacterium | reverse complement strand
CTTTATCTGTAACAACACTTCATTCATTGTTTCTTCTTTATTAAATTATTTAACACCATTTCTTTAATATTGAGTTTGTCTATTTCTTCGGTGGAAAGCTGTATCGGAACATAAATCGTGTTCCCGATTTTGTTTTTAAGTACAATTCGTTGTATTGTTTCTTCTTCAAGTAGGTCTTGAAAAAAATCATAGTCGAGTGCTTGTCCAATTTTTTTCAACAGTGCAGTGTCTATCGAATCTCGCTGGAAAATGTTATAAACATTACTGCGTTCAACGTCAATTAGTTTAGCGAACTCCGTAACAGCCATATTTTTAGCCAACACGTGTTCTTTTATTATCTGTCCAATTTTTTTTTCCATATCAAGTGCAGTTTAACTATTTATTCATCAATACTTTATAGTAAGGTGTAGTTTTTTTTTGGAATTTTATGTAGAAAATATTTGGAATATTTTCCTAAAAAATTGTACACTTGCATTGTCTTAGTCTTATCTATTAAAAATAGAATCAATGGCACACACAATTATCTGCGTAACGGAAACACAGCACGAACTATTGACCGCAATAGCGCAAAAGCTATTGACAGCACCGCGCGAAAAGGGTATTATCAAAATGGAGATAGACACGCAACCATATACCTATCAGCAATTTGCAGATTTGAAAAAGAACCCACACCCGCAACACGATAAATATGCAAAACCTTTGAATTTTAAAAAATTCACAATTCGCTGTGGAAATCTGATATGGGGCAAACACGCTGATATGTCGTTTCCTGCCCAAGCACTATACAATGCTGATTTAGAATATTGTGAATAAATATAGAAATCAACAATATTTTCACTCAATTTCCCTCTAATAAATAGTGTTAATATTTAACACTACACCTCTCACCTTTCACCATTCAATTCTCACCTTTCAATTTTTAACTTTTAACTTTCAACAAGTTATGAATGTCATAAATTGACAATCCTACCACAAAAAGTAAAGCAAAAGGATTTGTGGCAGAGTGTTCTCCATATTTTTTAAGCAAAGTATCAATATCACAATTTTCCTCTTTTTTGAGTTTCAATTGTCCTTTTCCCGGTACTCGTGAAGTAAAAAACGGAAACAACTCTTTTGAAACATATTTTTTTTCTTTGTTAGAAAAATTAACAATCGGACGATATTTAGTTTGTCGCTTAAACTGTTCTGAATATTCATACACCCAATAGCAGTTTTCCCTATACAATATCCCAACCAGCATATTGTCAAGCACCACCTTATATGCAACAACATCATTCATTTCAATAAATTTTTGATTGTAAGGTAACGGAAATCAAGACATTTAATTCCCTTTTCCCCCAAAAAAAAATTCCCCAATCTGTTTTCTTTTTGAAAAAAAGAGATACATTGTATGCCTGTAAAGTTCTGAAAATCAATTGTTTGACGTTGTAATTTCTTGTAACTTATTGTACCTTGTTGTAGTTTGTTGCAGTTCAAATTGCGGTGTCTGATTTTCGGTTTTTACTGTTTGCGGGACAAAATCCGCGTTTTTACAAACCAATAAAACTCAAACTATGGAAAAGAGTACAAAAATCATTTTGGCAGCTGGTGCGACAACTGCAATTGTTGTAGGCGGAATCGTAATCTACAAAAAACGACACGAAATTTTTGACCAAGTGAAAATGATAACAACTAAAAACTACTTCACTATCAATGAGATGATAGCAAGTGAAACGGCTAAAAAACAAAAGATTGACAACACACCGAGCGAAGCCGTCAAAGCAAATCTGCAAGCGCTCATTACCAATGTGTTGAATCCTGCGCGCGAAATCTACGGCAGACCAATAACTGTATCAAGCGGTTATCGCTGCCCTGAACTTAACAAGGCTGTTGGCGGAGTGTCAACATCGCAACACGTTACAGGACACGCCGCCGACCTTGTGCCAGCCACCGCCAACGGCTCAATAGCCGAGATTTTTGCGGCTTGTGTGGCAGTGGGCAAATTCGACCAGCTCATTATCGAGCAGAACAGCAAAGGCACAAAATGGGTACACGTCAGCTACGACCCGACAAAAAACAGGCATCAGATGTTGAGCTATTTGGCGACACGCGAACCCAAATACATAACCATAACCGCCGACCAAGCTAAACAATATGTGTAAATAATTGATTATAAACATTGTCCCTATTTGCCCCTATTTTGGGGGCAAGTAGGGGATTTTAAAGAAACTGATATGTACAACAATGAACGTACCGAGCCAGCACCGCATAAAACAATATTAGAGGGCGTATCAGAAAAAGTATCATCATACAAAGTGCAGCTAAAACAATTCTTTGCTCAATCATTCAAAGGTTGGTATATAACAATAGCAAGACCAAAACAATTTTTGCTCGATTGTGGCATTCCTGACTTGCCCATTATCATAACACCAAGCACCCTAAAACGTAAGATTAAGAAACACGAACTAACAAAGGAGGACATCGAACATCTGAACACTAACATTAACGCACCTTTGCTTGTGTACGACACTGCAAAAGAGCATCTAAAAGGCATAGCCTACAATGTTATTATCGAAAAGAACAAAGAGGAAGATAGTTTGTTGTGCTGTACTATAT
>CALBPW010000368.1 GCA_937899145.1 uncultured Bacteroidota bacterium | reverse complement strand
ACGAGATAAGCTAGTGACTGGAGTTCAGACGTGTGCTCTTCCGATCTGCAAAAGCATTTCAATTCGCACACGAAGCCGACCCTAACGCACAACTCTTCTACAACGATTACAACGCCGCCGACCCCGGCAAGCGCGACCGCATCTTCAATATGGTTAAAAAGATGAAAGACGCTGGCGTGCCAATCGACGGCATAGGCATGCAAGGACACTACAATGTTTATGGGCCATCGATGGAAGATGTCGCAACTGCTATCGAAAAATATGCGGCACTTGTTAAACATATTCATTTTACTGAACTTGATGTGCGCGCAAATAACGAAATGGGCGGGCAATTACAATTTAGCCGCAACGAAGGTGCGGTTATCGAACCATATATCCGCACTTTGCACGAGAATCAGTATCACCAACTTTTCCGCGTTTTCCGCAAACATAAAGATGTTATTGATGTTGTAACCTTCTGGAATGTTACTGACCGCGACTCGTGGGTTGGCGTTAACAACTATCCACTTTTGTTCGATAAAGATGGCAACCGCAAACAATCGTATCGGCTTGTAAAAAAATTCAATCCTGACCTTGATAATATCGAAGTTAAAGAAGATTTCAAGCCATCGGAACTGAACCAACCCGGGCAAGAGTATCCGATGGTCAACTCGCAAGGATTTGCACGCTTCCGCATTGTTGCGCCACAAGCCAAATCGGTGATTGTCAGTCTTGGACTTGGAGGCAATATGGGTGGCGTAGGAGCAACCGTGCTTGCTAAAAACAAAGATGGCGTTTGGGAAGGGACAACCGAAGGCCCGATGGACGAAGGTTTCCACTACTATCACCTAACAATTGACGGTGGCGTATTTAACGACCCGGGTGCCAAAAACTATTATGGCTCAGTACGTTGGGAGAGTGGCATCGAGATTCCTGCTCACGATGCCGATTTTTATGCCGAAAAAGATGTGCCACATGGTAATGTGCAACAAATTTTGTATTGGAGTAAGAGTACAAACAAATTCCAACGTGCATTTGTTTATACACCGCCAACCTATTACAACAATCCAAAAGAGCGATTCCCGGTACTATACTTGCAACATGGCTGGGGCGAAGACGAAACAGCATGGAGCAATCAAGGACATGCCAATTTGATTATGGACAACCTGCTTGCCGAAGGCAAAGCAAAACCATTCATCATTGTTATGGCTTACGGTTTGACAAACGATTTTAAATTTGGCACTATCGGCAAATTTACAGCTGAGGAGTTTGAAACATTGCTTTGCGATGAATTGATACCATACGTTGATTCACATTTCAAAACCAAAACCGACAAATTCAATCGCGCAATGGCTGGCTTATCGATGGGCGGAATGGAAACAAAACTCATCACACTCCGTCGCACTGAAATGTTTGGCTCGTATGGGGTTTTGAGCGGTGGACAATATATGCCCGAAGAGATAAAAGACCCCAAACAAGTAAAATACATCTTTATGAGCTGTGGTAGCAAAGAGTATCCTGATGGCATAATGAAAGCCACTGAAGCAATGAAAGCCGCCGGCTACAATGTTATGGGTTACGTATCGGAAGGGACAGCACACGAGTTCCTCACTTGGCGTCGCAGCCTTTACCACATGGCGCAAGGGTTATTTAAATAGATAAACGATTGGCCTTAAAGCCGACAACAGCAGAATCCGCTGCAATTTGATTGTGGCGGATTTTTTTATGGTGAATCGGTGAATTATAACTCCTAATTACGAGAAAATGATAAGCAAAAAAATCAGCGCTACAATCATAGCAACGCACAAAAACTCGAGAAACGAGATATATTTTTTATGGTCGATATTGACTTTCATTTTTACCTTCTTTATTGTTACAAATGAAAGCCATTCAATGCACACCGACTTACATTTTTGTAATCAAAAACATTAACAAATGTATCTTTTTGCCGATTGTGAGTGGTGACGATTTTAAAAACAGGATTGACGGCCTTTGGGTAATACGAATTTAACACTGAAAACGCATTGCAACAATCAAACAAAGCCATTGCCGGACTGATGGCTGCTATTATCGCAGCGTTAATATATCTCGTTCGCGTAAGGGCGAGAAAGTAAGTTGATATTGATAATAAAAATTGATGTTTTTTGTTTTTAAATATCTTTGTAATTAAATATCCCTTCAATTAAAGTGATGAATAGAAGTCAAATTTTCATTTTAAAACACATTATGAGTACCAAATTTTTCAATAATTCATTGAAAAACACACTGTTCGACAAGT
>CALBPW010000367.1 GCA_937899145.1 uncultured Bacteroidota bacterium | reverse complement strand
ACACTCTTTCCCTACACGACGCTCTTCCGATCTATTCAACATCTGAAAAAGATTTTATGCAAACTTTCTTTGGTGAAAATTCTTTAATTTGTTTTTTAATAAGTTCAATATTAGACCCGCATGAGAGTGAGAGGATATTGAACTCTTCTTTTAGTTTTGAAATAACTTCCAGAGCTTGAGTTCCGATTGAGCCTGTTGAGCCGAGTATGCTTATTTTAATTTTTTCTGATGTCACAGTAACTCTTTCTCCATTTTTCTGCTTTCGATGCTTTCTGTTGTTACGGGAAGTGCAAAATGGAAGTTTGACCCTTTGTTTTCTTCGCTATCACACCATATTGCGCCTTTGTGTGCTTTGATCAATTGTTTTGCAATAGGAAGTCCCAGTCCTGTCCCGCCAACTTTTCGGGAAAGCGAATTTTCTATTTGTGTGAATTTGTCAAATGCTTTTAGCAAGTCGCAATCTTTAATCCCGATTCCTTCGTCCGCAACGCTGACTATGATATATCTGCCGTCAAGGTTTTTAATTTCGTTTTCAAAATACGGATTTGTACAAATATCTTTTGCATCTTTCAGTTCAGATTTGATTGTAATAGATTTGCCTTCCGGAGTAAATTTTATTGCATTTGACACAAGATTTGTGAGAACTTGTCCCAAGCGCTGCGAATCCGCATAAATATCAGGAAGATTTTCTTGTTCGTTTGTTCCAAAGTTGATGGAATGTTCTTTGGCAACGCAATCAAAGTTATTTTTAACATTTTCTATTACGGAGTGGATGTTCATTATTTTGTAGTTGAAATCCATTTTACCGGCTTCGATTTTATTTATGTCTAAAATGTCATTGATAATATTTGTAAGGTTTTCGACATTTCTTTTTGCCATATCAATAAATTTTACCGCACTTTCGCTCAAAACTCCGCATCTTCCGCTTGATAATATACTCAGAGCATTTTTGATAGGGGTCAGAGGGGTTCTGAGTTCGTGCGAAACTATTGATATAAATTCTGATTTAATACGTTCAAGTTTTTCGAGTTCTTCGTTTTTCTTGATGATTTCCTGATATAGACCTGCACTTTTTAATGGCAGTGAAACCTGTTGGACAATTGTTTGGAAATATGTTGCATCATCTGTTGTGAAAGGTTTTTCTTTAAAAATTTCTATACATCCGAAGAAATTTTCTCCAAAATCAATCGGAGCAAACATATTGTCGTATCTAAAAATTGTAAAATTAAACTTTTTGTTAGGATTTTTTATATTTTTGATTATTTTCAAATTATTTTCGTCAATTTCAAACGGGGGTTGTTTGTTTTCAAATAGAGATTTGTAATTAAGTATTGCTCTGAGTTTTAGTGCACTCATTATTTCTTCGGAAATTTCATATAGAGAATTGATTAAAAGAATTGGTTCGTTCCCTGCTCCAAACGACATTGTACATGTCAAATCAAAGCTCAAAGATTTATCAAGTCCTTCAATCATGTATTCTAAAAGCTTTTTTGTATCAAGTGTTCCTGCGAATTGAGAACTTGTGCTGTATAAAGTATTGAGTCTGTAAAAGCTGTCTGCGAGTTCTTTATTTTTGGCGGATAATTTGTTTGATTGTTCTCTGTTTTTGATTTGGGTTGAAATAGTTTCAGTTATTAAATCATCTGAAAAGTTTTCTAAAATAAACCCGTTCAAATATTTTGCGCTGTCGTCTTTTAATATTTCGCCGTTTGTTAACAGAAGAATTTGTGAAGTTTCGGATTTTGATTTGATTTTTTTTATTGTGAAGTTGAGATTAAGATTTTGGATATTTTTGTCTATTATAATGATGTCGTACAGGGTTTCATCAAGGAATCCGTTTAAGGATTCGCTGTTAGAACACGAATCAATTCTGAAATTTTCATTTCCAAAAATGTGTCTAAACCTTTCTAAAATCTCAATATTTTCCGATACCAGTAATATATTCCCCATAATTTTATTTTATGATGAGTAAATTTTTTGGCAAGTATTTAATAGTTTTGTTTAAATTTGTATGAAAATCGCATTTAAAAACCATTGCAATGCTGTTTCAAAAGAATATTCTCAAAAAATACGCCGATGTACCATCACCAATCAGCCTTGCCAAATAACTTTCTGCTTGCAATGCCCAAACAGGTTCAGCCACTCAAAGCCATTGAGATGTCCAAAGACGAGTATCTTCTCGATTATATGAATGTTGAGGAATTGGGCGTGCGCGACCTTGCTGATGTTGATGAGCGTGTTGTGGAACAATCGATTATCCACTATGTAAAGAATTTCATTATCTCCTTCGGACGTGATTTTACGTTTGTGCGCAACCAAAACGAGATGAACCGCATTGCCGAATACATCGAACACAATCCAGCAAAATGGGAATCTGATTGTTATAACGGATAGAAATGGATACTCATCACTCATTGGTTTTCAGATTTCTTCTCGACCGTCGCTTCCATTGGTTGCGGTACGCCAGCCTGTGCCTTGCGCTGCTTGTTTTCAGCATTTCTGAAATATCGTTCAACTACAACCAACTGCTCAACAGCGATACAAACGAATTGTACTTTATCTTGCTCATTACCAACTGTTTTATGTGTAAGATATTGCTGTTTGCAGTACTTGTCAAAGTGCTTGTTCCGCATATTCTGAACCGTGGCCGCTACGGTTTCTTCATTCTGAACCTGCTCTCATTTTCGTTGTTATTTGTTGTAATTCAATATGTTATTGAAGGTGTGATTTGCTCCGGATGTAACATTACCTCACGCTATTCGGCGCCACTGAGCTACATTGTGCTCGATGCGATTGTGCTCAATATGCAATGGTTTATTGTCGTAACTGGCATATTAGTAGGCATTTGCATAAAACGAATGGCGCACGAAAAGCAGCTTAACCAACAGCAGCAGGCCGAGAAGTTGCAGATGGAATCGGCAATGATAAAGCAACAGATTTCGCCCCAAACGCTCTGCACAACACTTCACACCTGCGGTGAGCGGGCGCAAAGCGATGCCGAAGCCACATCGGCCGCGCTGCTGCAGTTCAGCAAAGTGCTGCGCTACCAGCTCTACGACAGCCGCCGCGAGCTGTCGCTGCTAAAAAGTGAGATTGATTTCGTGCGCGAATATCTCGCTGTCTTGCTGTTCGATGGCATTTGTAAATCGTTCACAATCAACGCCGAAGGCTCAATAATGGGCGTTATGGTGCCACCGCTCATATTCACATCGCTGATGCAGTACAGCGAGCCTGTTGGTAATATAGATTGCCATTTTGAGGTTAACTCTGATAATCTGCGATTTACACTTTCCGACGGACGTACATATGTCGATTTTTCAACTGCACACAAGCGGCTTTTGCAGTTATACGGCAATCGCTACTTACTGACAATCAGCAATTTTCAGATTTACCTCACAATACCAATCAGTTAGCCATGTCAACGCTCGATACATTTTTCAACAAACTGCTTTTTGATGGCAAATATCGGATTGTCAGGCATTTGCTTTTTCAGTTGCCAATATTTATGCTGTCGCTCTGCATATTTGGCACAAACGGCAGCCAGCCCTTTTGCTTTCGCCGCTCAATGATTCCAGTGTGGGCAGGCTTCTATGCTTATCTGCTAATATGTTGGTATTTAAGTTTTTACGTATTAACACCACGATACCTGTTAAAAGGTCAAATTCTGAAATTTGTCATTTGCACATTGCCACTCATCGCACCATTTATGATTATGCGGATTGTTTCGGAATTTCCGATTGCTGACGGTAATAATATGTCATTGACAATCAATATTATAAATCTTATCTCGAATTTTCTGACAATGGTTTTTCTGATGGCGGCGCCAACAAGTCTGGCACTATTCAGGCAGACGGCAATGCAAAATCTGCGCAACAACGAGCTGCAAGCCGCCACCGCGCACGCCGAGTTGCAAATGCTTAAGCAACAGATAAATCCGCATTTTCTGTTCAATATGATAAACAACGTGAACGTGCTTGTGCGCCGAGCCCCGGCGCAGGCTTCGGCGCTGCTCTTCAGGCTCGAGGACCTAATCCGCTACCAGTTTGCCGACAGCCGCCGCGAGCGTGTTACGCTGCTTGCCGATATTCAGTTTTTGCGCGATTTTCTCGACCTCGAAAAAGTCCGTCGCTCAGCTTTTGGCTATAATATTGAAACTGTTGGTGTTACAGATAACATCGAAGTTCCGCCGCTGCTTTTCATTCCGTTTGTCGAAAATGCCGTCAAGCACAACAGCGATGGCGAAAACGAATCGTTGGTAACGCTAAGTTTCAGTGTCTCAGATAGTAAGCTGACATTTATCTGCCAGAACTCGAAGCCGGAAGTTGCACTGGTCCCCTCAAAAGCCAGCGGCATTGGCCTGAAAAATATCAGCCGACGGCTCGAATTGCTCTATAATAATCGGCACACGCTTTCCGTTACCGATGAAAATGGTATATTTACGGTGAGGTTGACGATTGAATTAAAAATTGACAATTGACAATGAACAATTTAGACAAAAGACATAAGTAAAAAGTCTGATGTCCAAACAAATATGTATCAACCCGTCCTACTTGTTAAACTGACACATAATGAACTGCATAATAGTTGACGATGAGCCACTTGCACGCGAGGCGATAGAGATT
>CALBPW010000366.1 GCA_937899145.1 uncultured Bacteroidota bacterium | reverse complement strand
ACCACCGAGATCTACACTCTTTCCCTACACGACGCTCTTCCGATCTCTTAAAGAACTTTTTGACAAAGCATTTATTGCAGGGTTACATAATCCGCAACAACGCCCAACCGCTCAAATGTGGGAAGATGCGCTTGTAAAAACAACTGACCTTGTGCAGCCGTGCCAAAATCCGCAGTGCGAGGCGCATTGGTATGTGTTCGACAACACCACCAAACCGCGTTGTCCATTTTGCGGTAGAGAATACAAAGGACAATTGCCAATTCTTAATTTCTACTATGCACCACGTCAAGGCAAATTCATATCGGAAAACTACCGGCTGATGGTTTACGACAAGCAAACACTCTACATGTGGCACGCCAACAGTTATGTGAGCCCTAACGAGAAAATAAGTGATGCGGACAAAAAGCCCGTTGGCGATTTCCATTTCCACAATGATCAATGGATTCTTATAAATCGTCGCTTGCCGAGTATGTATGATATTTTAGACGATGGCTCCAAAAAGCAAATCAAAGAGGGCGAATTTCTGCCACTTACCGATGGGCGTAAGATTCTTCTCTCAACTGGGAATGGCGGACGTTTAGTAGTTGTTCAACTTGTAAATAATTAGAAATATGAGAGTTAGAATGTTATTTGCGTTGCCGTTTTTGCTTCTGTTTTCAACAGAAGTTTCTGCCAAAAAAGGTATCCCTTTGCTTTTGATAGCAATAGGTTTAATTATATGGCAATTAAAATGAAGTAAAAAGGTATTTTAATTATGGCGATAAACTTAATAAAAACGAAAAGTATTGATAAACAATATGAAAGCGATGCAGCTTCGGCATCATTAAATCAAAACAATGTGGAAAACAACGATTGGACTGATGTGTTCAATTTACAGGGAATCAATAATCTGTCAAATTGGATGAGGTTTATAGGCCTATGCATTGCCATATATTTTATCATTTTAACGCTGCTGCTATTTGGCTGCTTGTTTTTGGAAAAAATAAAAGGATATAAAACAGCAATGCTTGTAGCCTTGTTGGTTATTATAGGCTGTTTCCTTTTAAACCTATGTGTAATACGTTCTGCCAAAGCCTTGAAAAGATTTGCAATTGAAAAATCACCAAAATCATTGAACGATGGATTGATGCAATTGCGACTATTCTGTAAGATAAACGGGATACTACTGATAGCGTGCTTTGGTATATACGTTTTGTTAATAGTTGTTGGGTTAATGCTATATTGACAATGTACTATATAATCCGCAACGGTCAGCAATACGGTCCTTATTCATTGGATGTGCTTCGGCAATATGTTGAGGCTGGTCAATTGTTGCTTCACGATAAAGCGGTTTCCGATACTAAACCGGACGATATTCAGACGGTAAAGTATTTTCTTAGGCAACAGAATGTAAGGGTCAGGATTCCGCACAAAGGAGCATTATTGGACCAAATCAAAGATATTGGTCGTGAACTGATACTTCCGCAAAGCACGTTTCAACATAAAACGTGGATTAGCGACAAACGCTTGCTATTGCTCGCTCTTGTCGGGTTAGTGCCACTGGGATTGCTTGCCATTGGTGTTGTCGGTCTTGCCGCAGAAGTGTTCCCGTTTGCAGTGTTCTATTTGGTATCGCTCTATTTTTCCGTTATTTGGGGACTATTCTTTTACTATTTCTTCAGCACATCACAAGTCAAACTGAAGACCACTTTGCTGATTTTCTTTTTGACACAAATCGCTGTGTTTGTGATTTTCGGATTAGGTATCAACAACATCAATCCATTCTATCATATCAATAATGAAAATGCAGGTTTTTTATTGAGAATAGTGTTCTTCGTTTTTGCAGTTGGCTTGACAGAAGAATTGACCAAAGCCGTACCACTTTGGTTAGTATCGGCACAAGCTAAAGAGCCTCTGATTCCTCAAACACTTGTCTTTTACGGACTTATATCAGGCATCGCATTCGGCGTGTTTGAAGGTGTGGAATACCAAATGGGGATTAATGCCAATTTGGACTATACAACATCGTTTTTCTACAACATTGCACGGCTCACAAGCCTGCCTTTCCTACACGCCATTTGGTGCGGCATTGCGGGTTATTTTTCAGCCTTTGCTTTACTATACCCGAAATACAGGAAATCACTCTATTTCCTTGCAATTGCTGTGCCTATGGTTCTGCACGGCTTATACGATGCGTTAGGCACTTTTTTCGGGCTGATGATTTCGTTCATAGGCGTTGTGCTATTAATGACATATTTAAAAACAGGTGTTAATTATCAATCAAAATTAAGAAATTGAATTATAACTATTTATACTATGAAAACAACACATCATTACACAGGATTGACCGATGCTGAGGTGCTCGAAAGCCGAAAAAAGTATGGAGTGAACATCTTAACACCACCTGAAAAAGAAACACTATGGGACACTCTCAAAGAGGCGTGTACCCATTGGATTGCAATTTGCATGAGCGTTTTGTTTATAGCGTCTATTCTTATGGCAAGTATTGGCTTAGTTTCTTGGACAATTCCTGCTGTTGTTTTATGTTCTACAATACTCATTATCATCGTAGGATTTTTTGGAGGTTTTGGCGACCCGTTGTTCAAAATTCTAATCACAGCCTTCATCTTGTCAATGGGTATAAACATTTATGAATACGAATGCGTAGAGGGTGTTACTTTTTCGACATTTTTTGAGCCGATAGGCATTATTGTCGCTCTATTGCTGGCTACAGGCGTGGCATTCTTCCTCGAACGCAGTAACGAGAAAACTTTCCATAGCCTGAATGAAGTCAACGATGACACTCTTGTGAAAGTTATCCGTAACAACAATGTGTGCCAGATTCCGCGCAAGGATATTGTTGTGGGCGATATTGTGATTCTTGAGGCAGGTGAGGAAATTCCTGCCGATTGTGAATTGCTCGAATCGCTTAACCTAATAATGAACGAATCGTCACTTACTGGAGAACCGCAAGCCGACAAAACAACAGACGAAAGTCAGTTCGACAAGGATGCGACATATCCTTCAAACCACATAATGAAAGGCACAACTGTTATTGAAGGGTATTGTATAGCAAAAGTTTTCAATGTAGGCGATGCTACAGAATGTGGGAAAGTGTTTGAGGCCGCACAAGTTAATGAGGGCGACCCAACTCCATTAAGCGAAAAACTCGATTCTTTAGCCGACCTAATCACTAAAACAAGTTATGTACTTGCGGCTCTGATACTCATAGGTCGAATCGCAACATATTTTTTCATCGGTAATCATGAATTTGAGTGGCTCGATTTCACCACATATATTCTCAATACAGTGATGATTGCCGTAACGCTGATTGTTGTGGCAGTACCCGAAGGGTTGCCAATGAGTGTGACGTTGAGCCTCGCGTTCAGTATGCGCAAACTAATGAAAGAGAACACTTTGCCTCGCACAATGCACGCTTGCGAAACAATGGGCGCAACCTCGGTAATTTGTACCGATAAAACCGGAACGCTGACACAAAATCAAATGCAAGTGTCCGAAACAAAACTTGCCGATACCAAGCCTGAATTAGTTGCAGAAATGATTGCTGTAAACACTACGGCCAATCTTGATTTTGCCGACCCGAAATCAATCAAGGCTATTGGCAACCCGACAGAGGGCGCATTGTTGTTGTGGCTGCACACCAACGGCACCAATTATCTGCCTATTCGCGAAGATGTGCAAATTATCGACCGCTTGCCATTTTCAACTGAGAACAAGTATATGGCTACTGTTGTTATGTCGAAAGTGTTGGGCAAAAAGGTGCTTTATGTAAAAGGCGCCCCCGAAATCTTAATGGGTATGTCCGACCTTTCCGCTTCCGATAAAGAGGCATACGAGAATGTGTTGCTCGATTGCCAAAACAAGGCTATGCGCACGTTGAGTATGGCATATTTAGAGTTGAGCGATGCTGATTTTGAGTTGCGCGGAGGAAAATTAAATATCAACAATTTGCAATTTGTTGGTGTGTTTGCAATTTCCGACCCTGTGCGTAATGATGTACCCGCCGCAATTCAAAGTTGTATTAACGCTGGCATTCAAGTAAAGATAGTTACTGGCGACACACCTGGGACTGCCAAAGAAATAGGTCGTCAAATTGGTTTATGGACAGATAGTGATACTGACAGCAACATACTTACTGGCACAGCGTTCGCTGCAATGAGCGACGAGGAATTGTCAACCCGTGTTCAAGAGTTAAAGATTCTGTCTCGTGCCCGTCCTAATGACAAAGAAAGGCTTGTGAAAATGCTGAAAAATCAGGATTTGGTTGTTGCCGTCACTGGCGATGGCACCAACGACGCGCCAGCACTCAATGTTGCCGATGTGGGCTTGTCGATGGGTGATGGTACAGCCGTTGCCAAAGAAGCCAGCGATATGACCATTCAAGACAATTCATTCCATACTATTGAGAACGCAGTAATGTGGGGGCGTTCGCTCTACAAGAACATTCAAAGGTTTATTATGTTCCAAATGACCATAAATGTTGCCGCTTGTCTTATAGTGCTCATTGGTGCGTTCATTGGCACCGAATCGCCATTAACTGTAACGCAAATGCTTTGGGTTAACTTGATAATGGATACATTCGCTGCAATTGCTTTGGCTTCGTTGCCACCTTCGCAAACCGTAATGAACGAAAAACCACGCAATGTTAATGACTCCATAATTAGCAAATCTATGGCATGGAACATTTTTGGTGTCGGAGGATTCTTTACGTTGCTATTACTTGGCGTACTCATAATTATGCAACATGCAAATATTACATCTGTTATAGATCTATTCTCGCCAACTTATGGTGGCTACGATGGATTAAGTACGTATGAATTGAGTTTGTTTTTTACAATTTTTGTAATGCTTCAGTTTTGGAATATGTTCAATGCCAAAGCCTTCATGACTGGTGAATCAGCATTTGCTCGATTTAATGAGTGTAAAGGTTTTATAATGATTGCTATTATAATATTTATAGGTCAAATAGTAATAGTCGAAATTGGAGGACAAATGTTCAATGTAACACACATTTGTTTAAAAGATTGGATTGTAATAATATGCGCAACTTCAATGGTGCTTTGGGTAGGAGAAATTGATAGAATAAAACGAAGATTAAAAAATTTGAAATGATTATGAAAGGACACACCGAATCATGGTGTGTCTCTTTCTAATTGCAATAATGGAATGAGGAATTCAAAAAGAGTGTGGTAAAAAATGAAACTAATGAATGGTTTTTTAACTTTCATAGTCGGTGTAAACTTAATAAGATGACTTGAGAAACGTTATGTAGCAAAGAGAACAGGATACCTAGTCCTCCCTTAAAAATCTACTCTCAGCAAGCTATTTTTCCATTGCCGACCAACTCCAAAGAATATCTTGTCTGAAAAAAAGTCTGGAAAAGCA
>CALBPW010000365.1 GCA_937899145.1 uncultured Bacteroidota bacterium | reverse complement strand
AAATACGAAATATGCTTGTTTAAGGCAGAAGACCTGTGCAACGACCCTGCCGCAGGGCGCGAGTCAGAACCTTACTTGTATGCAGCTATGTGCTATATCAAACTTTTTGAGGCATCAGATCCGGAAGTTGCGGCTGACTACAAAGACGGAATGCGCCAAGCCGTAAAGTACACCACCAAATTTGTGCGCAAGGATACTGATGGCGAACTGTATAATCAAAATCTTGATTTCATAGATGTTATAAAACGCCATCTGCAAAAAGAAATTAAAGATTTTTGCTCAAGCGAAAATTATACAAAAGCCTCAAATTCAGCGCGTAACTACGAAAAATTAGGCCATACAGCCGATTATGTTTTCCTTTACTACTCTGGTATGTTAAAATGTATGGCGAACAATAGTGTGCAAGGCGAACATGATATGGCAAAAGCACGCACACAACTTGCTGACCAAATTATTGCGGGGACTGTAAAAGTTGACCCAATTGTAAAAAGTTTGATTATTGATGGTTTCTTGAAATACTCGCAACAATTGATTGCCGAAAAACGCAAAAAAGATGCCGAAGCTGTTATCACTCTTGGCAACAAACTTTTCCCCGACAATGGCTATATCACAGTACAATACAATATGATTGTTGGTAAAAAGTAGGGCTTGACGAAACAGTGAATCGGGTAACAGGCGAGAGGAATACTCGGTGGATTTCTGTTATTTTTAACACTCTGCTTTTTCTGACTTTCGGTCTCTATATCTCCTGATCAGCATAAAAAAGGAGATGGTTTATGAAAACCATCTCCGTGTCTGTCTTATTGATTGCTTGTTTATTCGGCAAACAACGGTGTGCTTAGATAGCGGTCGCCAGTGTCAGGCAGAAGAACAACAATATTTTTGCCAGCGTTTTCTGGTCGTTTGGCTAATTCTAATCCTGCCCAAACAGCGGCACCTGCCGATATGCCGACCAAAATACCCTCTTTCCGACCAATCTCTTTGCCTATGGCAAAAGCATTATCGTTGCTTACGGCAATAATTTCGTCGTAAACTTTAGTGTCAAGAACATCAGGCACAAAACCAGCGCCAATGCCTTGGATTTTGTGAGCGCCAGCCACACCGGTTGATAATACAGCCGACGATTCAGGTTCAACTGCTACAATTTTCACATTTGCGTTTTTTGACTTTAAAAATTGTCCAACACCAGTTACAGTGCCACCTGTACCGACGCCAGCAACAAAAATGTCAACTTTGCCATCAGTGTCGTTCCAAATTTCAGGGCCAGTGGTTTCGAAGTGTGCTTTTGGATTTGCAGGATTCGAAAATTGTCCCGGAATGAAGCTGTTGGGAATGGTTGTCGCTAACTCTTGAGCTTTGGCAATGGCGCCTTTCATTCCTTTTGCACCTTCTGTCAACACCAATTCAGCACCATACGCCTTCATTAGTTGGCGACGTTCAACGCTCATGGTGTCAGGCATTACGATGATAACGCGGTATCCGCGAGCTGCTGCAACGCTTGCTAAGCCAATCCCTGTGTTTCCGCTTGTTGGTTCAATTATTGCCGAGCCGGATTTTAGTTTGCCAACCTTTATTTTGAGCATATCTTAAATACATTCTCATTAAATCACCCGCAAAAATATTTGCCTCATCGCCGCCTGCCGACCCCCTTATTTCAAGCATAATATCTTTATCGTCCATAGGATCACGTGGAAGTAACAAAACCTTAAGTTTGTGTTCGTATTCTTCTATTTTTGATTCGTTATCTGATATTTCGTTATTCAAAAATTCACGCATTGAAGAATCTTTTTCGCTATGTAACATTTCACGCGCTTCTTTTATGGCATTAACCGCATCTTTATATTGATAATATATGTTAACGGTTTCTTCCATGGTTTTTCTTTGTTTGGATAAATCCCTGAATATTTCATAATCCTGTATAACTTCGGGTCTGGAAATTGTTTCTCCGAGCTCGGAATATTTCTTTTCTATTTGTTCAACTTTCTCAAACATGGAATTATCCATTTTTTGTACTCATCCTTCCACATGAATTA
>CALBPW010000364.1 GCA_937899145.1 uncultured Bacteroidota bacterium | reverse complement strand
CCGGAACGCAAGAAGCGAGGCATGTTCAGATGACTGGCAGAAAGCCCAGGATCTCTTAACCGGGGGCGGGATTTCCTTTGAGCCCTTCTCCTATGAAGAGAGCCCCACCCCCGGATGCGGCGCAAAGATTGACCCGCGAAAGTTCCTAAACAACAAGACCGTTCCCACCCAGATCTTTCGCATCGAGGTGGCAGGTTCGGAAGAAAAAAAGGCAAAAGCACGCATTGAAGCCGAAATAGAACGACGCAAACACGAACATTTCTCAAGTTTCAAAAACAATGCCAACACTTTACAATAATCAGCAGCCACTACGCATACTAATTATATGCAACAAGATGCCATATCCATCGAACGATGGCGGCACCATTGCTACTATGAATATGATTGTGGGCTTAGCGGCACAAGGCAATTTTGTTGATGTATTGGCAATGCAGACACATAAACATAATTTTCCGACAGAAAAACTTTCAGCCGAACTTACACAAAACATAAAATGGCACTCTGTTTGGGTTGACACAAATATCAAAATCGGAAAATTGCTAAAAAATTTACTATTCTCAAACAAGCCTTATAATTCAGAAAGATTTGAGTCACAAGAATTTGAGCGCAAATTAATTCTTCTCCTGAAAAACAATTACGACATTGTACAATTTGAAGGATTGTACCTTGCAAGCTACATTCCAACAATCAGGAAACACTCAAAATCAAGCATTTCAATGCGCGCGCACAATGTTGAATGGCAAATTTGGCAGCGCATGGCGCAAACAGAGCACAATCCACTCCGCAAAATATACAAATTGATACTTGCCAAACGCATTCGCAAACTCGAAACTTCAACACTGCAAAGCATTGATATACTGATACCTATAACTCAAACCGATGCGAAAAACCTGCCTTTCAGCAAAAAGGAAAATATGTTTGTCGCACCAGCAGGCATCGAGCCTCAAAAATTTGCAACAAGCAAAACCACTGACGTAAAAACACTCTTCTACATAGGTGCGCTCGACTGGGAGCCTAACCAAGAAGCCATTTTGTGGTTTGTGCAAAATGTTTGGAACGAAATTCAGCCACTCCACACCGATTGGGCATTTCACATTGCAGGGCGAAACGCGCCTACCGATTTTGTCGAAAAAATCAAACAATATCCAATCATCTACGACGGCCAAGTGCCAAGCGCACAAGAATATATCGACAAATACAACATTATGATTGTGCCTCTACTTTCGGGTAGCGGAATGCGCATAAAAATAATTGAAGCAATGGCGCACTCCCGATGCGTTATCACAACCTCCATTGGAGCCGAAGGCATCAGTGCCGAAAACGGAAAGCACTTGCTGATTGGCGATACTCCTGATGAACTTAAAGAGTTGATTACAAAAGCAATAGAAAATCCTGATTTAACAAGTCAGATAGCAACCAACGCATTTGAATTTACAAATCAAAAATTCAATAATCGGCTTATAATAAGCAATTTAGACCACTTTTACAAACAATGGCTACTGCGCTAACAATACTATTTTGGATTCTGCTTGGAATTGCAGCGTACACCTATATTGCTTACCCGCTGCTAACCGCAATAGTTGCAAAACTAAAGCACAGCAAACCCGAATCGCAACTACCCGACAACTTACCCGTTGTTACTCTTTTTGTTACCGCATTCAACGAAGAACAATTTGTAAATCAGAAAGTTAAAAACAGTCAGGAAATTGATTATCCGGCCGACAAACTACACTTTGTTTGGGTAACCGACGGCTCAACCGATAACACAAACGCGCTTCTCAATCAATATCACAATATAAAAGTATATTTTGAACCTGAGCGGCTTGGCAAAGTACACGCCATGAAGCACGGATTGCAATTTGTTGACACCGAAATAATCATCTTCACCGATGCTAACACGATGATTTCGCCAGAAAGCGTAAAAGAGATTGTACGCTTGTTTCAAGATCCGAGCGTTGGCTGCGTGGCAGGCGAAAAACGCATTTTGCGCGGCGACAAGGAAAATGCGGCATCATCAGGCGAAGGCGCCTATTGGCGCTACGAGTCGTGGATAAAGCAAAACGATGCTATTGTAGGCTCGGCCGTTGGAGCGGCTGGCGAATTATTTGCCATGCGCCGCAGCCTCTACCAAGATATTGACGACAACACCCTACTCGACGATTTTGAAATATCGTTACGCATCGCCCTAAAAGGTTAGATCGGAAGAGCACACGTCTGAAC
>CALBPW010000363.1 GCA_937899145.1 uncultured Bacteroidota bacterium | reverse complement strand
CACAAGCATCATCGGCATTGGCTTCAGCTTATGCCGTTGCCTATCCATTAGGTGTTTTGGGTGCGATTTCTTTAGTTATCATATTACGCGGTATTTTTAAAGTCGATTTAAAGAAAGAACGAGTCTCGTCGGCATCTGAGGATAGTGATAGCTCAAACGCATACAGGCTCGCCTGCACAGTCGAAAATCCTGCCATTTTTGGCAAAACACTGCACGAACTTATTGGCGAAAACAATACCGAGCATCTTGTAGTTTCGCGTATTATGCGCGATGGCGAAGTTTCGTCTCCCAATTTAGACACGCCACTTGCCGCTGGTGACAAATTACTAATAGTTACCGACATGCAGCATAAAGATATGGTCAGCATCATCTTTGGCAAAGAGCAGCCGGTGGATATGAACGAGTGGCAACAGCCTGGCTCAAAATTAGTCTCGCGCCGATTATCGATAACGCATTCGGGCATAACAGGGAAAAGTTTGCGCAAACTCAACATCCGGCAGAAATATGGTGTTACCGTTACACGCATTCTACGTTCAAGCGTTGATCTTCAGGCCGACGCGGATCTTATCCTCCAAGTTGGCGATAGTATTCAAGTTGTGGGCAGCGAAGAAGGTATTAACCAATTGGCGCAGCTTGTTGGCAACAAGCCAGAATCGCTTCATCGTCCAAATCTTGTACCCATATTCTTCGGTATTGCTGTTGGTGTAATTGTAGGATTGATTCCCTTACATTTTCCATCAATGCCACAACCATTAAAATTAGGCATTGCAGGCGGTCCTCTGATTGTTGCTATTCTGCTGGGGCATTTTGGTCCGAAACTTCGGATTACAACCTATACGGCATTAAGTGCCAATCTGATGATTCGCGAAATTGGCATATCACTCTTTATGGCAGCTGTAGGATTGGGCGCGGGAGAAAATTTTGTAAGCTGCCTAATGAAAGGCGGTTTTGCATGGATTGGTTACGGGGCGATAATAACACTTGTCCCGATGACACTTGTAGCACTTTTTGCCCGTTTGTTTTTAAAAATGAATTTTTTCAAGATATGCGGATTATTGGCAGGAAGCACAACCGACCCTGCATTGCTCTCATTTTCCGAACAAATGTACGATAGTAGCCGCATTGCAGTGAACTACGCCACGGTTTACCCTCTCACAATGTTTCTTCGAGTTGTGGCAGCTCAAGT
>CALBPW010000362.1 GCA_937899145.1 uncultured Bacteroidota bacterium | reverse complement strand
ATAAAGGCAAAATTCTGTTTGTTGCCATCAATTATAAAGATGATAAGACTCACGAGTGCGCGATTTCGGAGTGGGAGAAGGTATGAAGGGCTTAAATAATTTTCTCTGACATAGATTTTTCAATGTGAGAGGCCATCTTGTAAGTAAAACCAACTCAATGAATATGAGAATATTACCGTTTTTGTTATGCATAGTAATGGCACAATTGGTTTGTGCTCAAACTGACGAGCGGATGCTTACAGGTGTTATTGTCGATAAGCAAACACAAAAACCATTGACGGGGGCGGTTGTGCATACTGCAAGACATAGTTATGTCGTAGATGAATTAGGACGCATTGCGTTGCAAACAAAGGTGGGCGACGAACTTATATTTACTCACGTAGGTTATCAATCGGTGCGCCTCACTATTGCCGACACGTTATCGCCTCAGACTATTTTTAGTATAATGATGGTTGAAGATACGTTGATGTTGTCGGAAGTGGTAGTGCGTCCTCGACATATTAACCTCGAACGATTATCTCGCACAATGCCTGTGAAACAAAAGGTTGAAGATGTAATAGCGAGGGTTAATTTCAAAAATGCTACAATTATAGCCTTGTCGACACCACCGAAACTTGATGCTGAGATAGCACAAAAACGTCAAATTGAGGATTTCGTAAATCGACAATGTTATGAAGGTATGATAATGCCTTGCATATCTCTCAACATATCATTTAGCAAAATAGCGAAATTGATAAAAGTTGGGAAAATAGATGCCGATAACGATATAAAAATCAATGTCATAAGTGCACGTGAGATAGCGGATTTATTGAAAGAATGAGTGAGTTTTGATTGTCAGAAAGTACAATATTGTTTTTTGCACAAATTGAAAAATCTACAATTAAGGTACATATCAGCCGGTATAGTTATAAAGTTCATCGCCGACTGAAAAAGAACGTTAAAAAATAAAACTGATAACGTAACTATTTGTTTATTAGATAATAAATAAATATCTTTGCGCGATAAAAATCGTATAGGTTATGCTTGAAGGATTAAATATCTGATAATCAGCAATGTACGATAAGTTAAAAATTATACATTTTTAAAGTAACTATGCCAACAATTCAGCAATTAGTGCGCAAGGGTCGCATTAAGCTTGAGGACAAGAGCAAATCGCCAGCTCTCGCATCGTGTCCTCAGAAGCGTGGTGTTTGTGTACGTGTGTATACTACCACACCTAAGAAGCCTAACTCAGCGATGAGAAAGGTTGCTCGTGTACGTCTGACCAACGGAAAGGAAGTGAATGCTTACATTCCTGGTGAAGGTCATAACCTCCAAGAACACTCTATCGTGCTTGTTCGCGGTGGTCGTGTAAAGGACCTTCCGGGTGTTCGTTATCACCTTGTTCGTGGAACTCTTGATGCATCAGGAGTAGATGGTCGAAATCAGCGTCGTTCTAAGTACGGTGCTAAACGTCCAAAAGCTGGAAAAACACCAGCTAAGAAATAATTTAATTAGTAGTTAAATTGGCGAGTTTTGTTTGTCTGATGAATCGGTTGAGTAAATGACGTGAGTTGTTGAAGACTGAAGCAGCTGATGAAGAAAACTGATAAACAAAAAGAAAAATGAGAAAAGCAAAACCAAAGAAGAGAATAATTCTCCCAGACCCTAAATTCGGAGATGTTCTTGTAACACAGTTCGTCAACAACCTTATGGTTGACGGTAAGAAATCAATAGCGTTCGGCATTCTATACGATGCACTTGACAAAGTAGCACCTAAGGCCGAGAAGGAAGGTAAGCCTGTACTTGAATTCTTCAAAAAGGCTTTGGAAAACATCACTCCTTCAGTTGAGGTGAAGAGCCGCCGTGTAGGTGGTGCAACATTCCAAGTGCCAACAGAAATACGTCCTGAACGCAAAGTTTCATTGAGCATCAAGAATATGATTCTCTTCTCGCGCAAGCGTTCTGGTCACTCAATGTCAGAGAAACTTGCAGCTGAAATTGTTGCAGCATATAATAATGAAGGTGCAGCCTTCAAGAAGAAAGAGGATATGCACAAAATGGCTGAGGCCAACCGCGCATTCGCTCACTTCAGATTCTAATCATCTAAGACACTACACACTATGGCAGATTTGCATTTGACCCGCAATATCGGTATCATGGCCCATATCGATGCTGGTAAGACAACAACTACAGAGCGTATCTTGTTCTACACTGGTATCACTCACAAAATAGGTGAGGTACACGATGGTGCAGCAACTATGGACTGGATGGAGCAGGAGCAAGAGCGTGGTATTACCATTACTTCAGCTGCTA
>CALBPW010000361.1 GCA_937899145.1 uncultured Bacteroidota bacterium | reverse complement strand
CCAAACTTAGTACCGCAATATATGACCATTGAAAAAGTCAAAACATACGGAGTCTATGGCGACTTGGAGGGGAAAGTAAACATAAAAGGAAAATTATGGGTTCAATTTGTGATTGGCAAAGATGGCAAAGTAGAATCAGAAAGCGTAAGAGTTGTCAAAATGGGAGTCAGGAACACAAGCAGGAAAACCGGTGCGAATACTGTACCTGTTACTTTCCTGACTGATAATTAGCAGCATATCGCAATTTCAAAATCGATTTTCAGAATTGAGGAGGCTTTTTAACGTTATTTGAAAAAAAATAAAATAATTTTTGCTGTTCTATTTTAGAAATACTATTTTTAGCGACTGAAAACAAAATCAAAAATTATGGAACTTAAAAAGAATCCTAAAGTCGATTTAAGACGTTATAGCGGCTTGTTTTTAGAGATTGGATTTGTAGTTGCTTTGCTCGCTGTTCTTGGGGCATTCAGTTACACAGTTCATGAAAAAAACACTGCTGGTTTCGGCGAACTTGAAGATGTAGTTGCCGAAGAGGAAATTATACCTATCACTCGTCAACAAGAAGTAACACCACCGCCACCGCCGGAGGTTCCTAAAGTAGCAGAGGTCATCAATATTGTTGATGACGATGTTGAAATTGACGACGAACTTGACATTGAAGACGTTGAGGCTGACCAAGAAACAGAAGTAGCCATCGTTGAAATTCAAGAGGAAGAGGAAGAGGAAGAACAAGAAGTGTTCTTTATCGTAGAGAACATGCCAGAATTTCCGGGCGGCGATTTAGCACTACGCAAACACATTGCTCAAAACGTTGTTTACCCTGAGATTGCAAAGGAGAACGGCTTGTCAGGTAAAGTGTTTGTGCAATTTGTTATCAATCAACGCGGTGAAGTTGAAAACGTAAAAATCGCACGTGGCGTTGACCCGGCACTTGATAAAGAAGCTATCCGTGTGGTACAAAGCCTTCCAAAATGGAAACCCGGTTCACAACGAGGAAAACCAGTGAAGGTGTCTTACACAGTGCCAATCAATTTCCAATTGAATTAGTAAGAAAATGAGGGATACGAATGCCGACAAAATTTGTCGGCATTCTTTTTCGTGTTTAGCCGTTACGGCTTTGTTTTATTTTGAATTCTATTTTTTAATTATCAATAATTTTTTATATGAAGAAACGAGTTTACACCTTCGGAAATAAGAAAGCAGAAGGAAAAGCCGACATGCGCAATCTGCTTGGCGGAAAAGGTGCCAATCTTGCAGAAATGTGCCTTCTTGGTTTGCCAGTTCCAGCAGGTTTCACAATCACAACAGAAGTATGTACTGAGTACTATGAAAACAATTGCGAACTACCAGCCGAACTTGAAGCCGATGTTTGGAAAGCAATGGCAGAAACCGAAGCTATTATGGGTAAAAAATATGGAGACCCTGAAAACGCACTTTTGGTTTCGTGTCGCTCAGGAGCCCGTGCTTCAATGCCCGGTATGATGGATACAGTGCTTAACATTGGCGTTTGCTCTGCTACCATTCCCGGTCTTATCAAAAAAACTGGCAACGAACGTTTTGTTTGGGACTCATATCGCCGCCTAATCATGATGTATGCTGATGTTGTCATGGAAAAAGCTGAAGGCTTAGATTTTAACATCCGCAAGCAACTCGATGATATGCTCGATGACTATAAAAGCAAAAAAGGTTACGCATCGGATACCGACTTGAGCGCCAACGACCTTAAATTTTTAGCCGACGAGTTCAAGAAGAAAATCAAAGCTGTGCTTGGCAAAGAATTCCCAGATGACGCAAAAGAACAACTTATTGGTGGTATAAAAGCAGTGTTCAAAAGTTGGAACGGGAAAAAAGCCGTTTCGTACCGTCGCATCGAGGGTATTCCTGACGATTGGGGAACAGCCGTAAACGTACAATCAATGGTGTTTGGCAACATGGGCGACACATCGGCTACTGGTGTCGCATTTACACGCAATCCTGCAACTGGTGAGAATCTATTTTATGGTGAGTGGCTTATCAACGCACAAGGCGAAGATGTAGTAGCAGGTATCCGTACTCCAAACCCACTTAACGATGAAACCAAAAACGAACAAAATCAGCATTTGAAAAGTATGCAAGAGGCTATGCCTCAAACATATAAAGAGTTGGTTGAAATTCGCAACATTCTTGAAAAATCCTTCCACGATATGCTCGACATCGAGTTTACCATTCAAGAAGGCAAACTATATATGCTGCAATGCCGCGTAGGCAAACGCACTGGTACTGCCGCATTGAATATGGCGATGGACATGCTTCACGAAGGCTTGATTGACGAGAAAACAGCCGTTCTGCGTGTTGATCCTACACAACTTGACGAACTACTTCACCCAATTCTCGACCCATCAGAGGAAAAACGCGTTAAACCAATTGTTAAGGGATTGCCTGCCGGTCCGGGTGCCGCTGTTGGTAAAGTTGTATTTACAGCCGAAGATGCCGTTGAGTGGCAACGCCGCGGCGAGCAAGTCATTTTGGTTCGCGAAGAAACTAACCCTGAAGATGTTGAGGGTATGCGCGCTGCTGTTGGCGTGCTTACGGCTCGTGGCGGTATGACATCGCATGCAGCGCTTGTGGCTCGCGGCTGGGGCAAATGCTGCATTGTTGGCGCAGGTGCGCTTCATGTTGATGTTGCCACAAAAACAGCAAAAATTGTCGGCACCGATGTAACTTTCAAAGAAGGCTACACATTAACCTTAAATGGTACAAAAGGAAACGCATACATGGGCGAACTAAGACTGATGGATGCCTCGGAAAACCCTCGTTTCCAAGAGTTTATGCGTCTTGTTGATACAAATCGCAAACTTGGTGTCCGCACTAATGCCGATAACCCGGAAGACGCTCGCATTGCACGCGAGTTTGGCGCAGAAGGTATCGGCTTGTTCCGTACTGAGCACATGTTCTATGGCAAAAACTCTGAAGAACCATTATTCTTACTTCGTAAAATGATACTTAGTGCTGATGCAGCCGAGCGCCGTAAAGCCCTCGACGAATTATTCCCATTTATGAAGAAAGATATGAAAGCAACCTTGTTGGCAATGGACGGCTTATCGGTTACTTTCCGCTTGCTCGACCCACCATTGCACGAATTTGTTCCACAAGGTGCTGAAAAACAAGCTGAATTGGCAGCCGCTCTTGGCATCTCAGCAGAACAAGTTGCGAAACGCGGAGAAGCGCTTCATGAATCGAACCCAATGATGGGACATCG
>CALBPW010000360.1 GCA_937899145.1 uncultured Bacteroidota bacterium | reverse complement strand
TTCCCTACACGACGCTCTTCCGATCTGCTGTCGATTATCTGCTTAAACCATTCGATTTCAACGATATGGACGATGCAATAAAGAAAATTTTGCGTAAAGAGACACCAGCCACACAGAAAAAGAAGAAAATTGAAACCCTATTGCAAAACACCAAAAAAGAGAAACCGGTAAAAATTGTATTGGCAACGTCCGATTCAATCGACTTTGTAAACATCAACGATATTATTCATATTCAGTCAGATGGCAATTACTGCACATTGCGCATCAAAGGTCGCGACAATTTGCTTGTGTCGAAAAACTTGGGCGAATTTGAAAATATTCTCGAAGATTATTCGTTTTTCCGCACACATCAGTCGCACATTGTCAACCTGAATTTTGTGCAAAAAGTATCGCGGTTTGATGGCGATATAATGATGGAAGGTGGCTCTACTGCTATATTATCACGTCGTAAGCGTAACGAGTTTATGAACGCGATGTCGGCAAATATTCAAAACGAAAATTGAAACTAAATCAATCAATTGTTTGATTTTTAATACTTTTTTATGAAATTTGCCACCCAAATTGATAAGAGATGAAGAAATTATATTCAGTATTGTTACTGCTATCACTCATTGCAACCCCATTTTATTCATTCTCGCAAACAATAAAAGGCAACGATAAAATCAAAACCGATGTCCGCATGGTTTCCGGCTTTAACAAGTTGGTAGTGCAGGGGCAGGCCGACTTGTATTTGACACAAGAACCGACTGAAAATGTGAAAATTGAAGCCGACGAAAATCTTTTGGAGTTGTTTCAAACATCGGTTAACAATGGTGTGCTTTACGTAATTATACCAACTAACATAAAGAAATTAAGGCAGATAACTATTTCAGTTGCCTATCGCGATTTGAAACAGATAATTTTGATGAACGAAGTTGAGTTAAAATCCGAGCGCCCAAATAATTTCGATGAAATTGACATTATTTGCGGCAATAGTTCAAAGGTGAATTTTGAGTTTATGGCTAAATCGGCGCATATTCGTGCGATGGATTTCAGTTCGGTTTCGTTGCGCGGATATACTGAAAATCTGCTTGTTGAATCGAGTGATGACACCGAATTTAACGCATTTGATTTACAATCAGATAATTGTACGATTGTAGGCTCCGGCTATGCTGAAATTTCAGTGAATGTTAAAAAGTCAATTTCGATTGTGATGTCGGGCAACAGCAATCTTTATTTGCTTGGCGAACCTGCCATCTCGCAACGCATTTTCAATAGCACCGGTTTGATTACAAAACGTAAAACGGGAAATAATTAGTTGCGTTGATTTGCGAAATGTTCAATCAACATTTTAAATTCTTCTTGCCGTCCGTCGGCAAATTCAATCTCAATTGGTAAGCTATATATGGGAATATCCCGTAATTTGTTTATTAAATTACCGTTAATCAATCGCATAGCATCTTTTTCTGTTGTTACAATTATTTGTGATGCGCTATCTTTAAATTTTTTTCTAATTGACTCAATATCAGTGTTGTTAAAAAAGTGATGGTCGGCAAATTCAATTTTTTCAAAAACAACATTTTTGCTATGTAAATATTGGTAGATGCGTTCGGGTTGTGCAATTCCTGAAACCATCAATATTTTTGTATTGTTCAGATTATCAATTGTTTGGGTGCTGTTGACAGGCGACAGATTTCCATAACTTATTTTTGTGAAAAATATTGGTTGTTTGTTAATGAGCTTCAATTTTTTAGCAAAACACGAACGCTCATTTTCACTTAAATTATCAGGACATTTTGTAACTACCACAATATCAGCGCGATTAATATTGTGGCGTGGTTCTCGCAGCCTGCCCATAGGCATCATGAAATCGTTGAAAACGGGGCGGTTCCAGTCGACAAGTACAAGTTGCAAACCTGCTTTTATGCTTCGGTGTTGAAAAGCATCATCGAGTAGGAAAATGTCGGGTGCGCATTTTTCGTTTAGTAATGTGTCGATGGCATGAGTGCGCACTTCGTCAACTATAACTCTGATATTCTGAAATTTACGTTTCAGTTGTAAAGGCTCATCACCAACATCTTCCGCGTTGCTGTTAGTTTCAACTTCAATGTAACCACTTGTTTTTCTGCCATATCCACGACTTACAACGGCTGTTTTGTGTTCGTTTTTTAGCAATCGCACCAAATACTCAATGTGTGGTGTTTTGCCAGTACCGCCAACTGTCAGATTTCCAACGGTTATTGCAGGAATCTGATACGATTTCGATTTCAATATTCCACAATCGAACAGTTTGTTGCGTAAGGTTGCCACAAGTCCGTAAAGTAAGGCGAATGGTAGCAACAAGTATCTCATAATCAACGAATTGTAATATCCTCTTCCATTTGGGCTTTAATGCCTTCGGTTTTTATTAGCGAGTTGATGTGGCGTGCCGATTTTTGAAATTCACCAAATTCAGCATCAATTTTGCGTGCAAATACTTCATTGCCAAATTTTTTCATTATAGATTCAAGACCATTTTCTTCTTTTGGCAATTCTAATATTGAGTATTCATCTAATTCAGCAATGTTTGCAGCATCAGTTATGGCTTTTGTTAGGCCGCCAAAATCGTCAATCAAGCCAATATTATGGGCGTCAGCACCACTCCACACGCGCCCTTGACCAATCTCATCAACAGCGGCAAAGGTCATTCCGCGTCCTTGGCTAACGCGATTAACAAATGTGGTGTAAATATTTTCGACCGACGCTTGAATAATACGGCGTTCGTTTTCGTTTGCTTGACGGAATGATGAACCTAAATCGCTCATTTCGTTGGTTTTAACTACTTCAACATTTATTCCGAGTTTGTCGCGTGTAAGTTTCTGAACATTTGGGAATACGCCAAAAACGCCAATGGAGCCGGTTAGCGTGCTTGCGTTGGCAATAATTTTTGTTGCGGCACACGATATGTAATATCCGCCCGAAGCGGCATAGTCGCCCATCGAAACTACTATGGGTTTGATTTGTCGGGTCAACACTACTTCGTTCCAGATGATGAGATCGGAAGAGCACACGTCTGAACTCCAGTCACTAGCTTATCTCGTA
>CALBPW010000359.1 GCA_937899145.1 uncultured Bacteroidota bacterium | reverse complement strand
CAAGTGGCGAGGTTAACAACCTGATGGTTGGTAAAAATGCCATCTTCTACGACCGCAACGGCCTCGATTGGGACGCGACAGTTACCAAGATAATCGAAAATCCGATTAGCATTCGCCAAGCGTTTTGGTCGCCATATCGCCGTATGTCGGTTTGGATTGAAAATACGATAAACAAGCGTGCAGCTGAAAAAGACGCTAAAATGATGGAGGAAACAACCACCAAACTTGCCGATGCTAAAGTGCCAGCCGATGGCGAAAAAGCTACTATAAAACCGCCTTTCGATATTGCAAAATTTGCTGGTATTTTTGCAGCAATTGGCATGGCAATCGGCATGATTGGAACCGCTTTTGTCAGTTTGGCTGATGGCTTGCGCGGCTTTACTTGGTATCAGTATTTAGGTATAATTGTTGGCATTATGCTTGTCATTTCAGGTCCATCAATGATTATGGCTTGGCTGAAACTACGCAAACGCAACCTTGCACCAGTGCTCAACGCCAATGGTTGGGCGGTGAACGCTGATATCAGAGTTAACATAATTTTTGGCGGAACGCTTACAAAAATTGCCACTTATCCAAAATTGAAACTCAAAGACCCGTTCGCCGAAAAGAAACACATTTTCCGTAAGATAGTCTGCACCATAATTGTTTTGGCTATAATATTCGCGTGGTTATATTTCACTAATAGGCTATCAAATTTCGGCTTACCATGTCAGATTGAATTTTTTTAAATTGATAAAAGTGAACTGGCCTGCAGATAGCCAGCTCACTTTTTTGTCAGTAAATAAGCAACTTACATGAACATTCTTACAACTTTAGCAGTTGTTGCAACATTGGCAACAAATCCAAATATCGAATATAGCGGTCGTATCGATTTCAGCAAACCGGATGCGCCAAAATTCTCATATTCAGGCGTTTCAATCCGCGCCACCGTTAATGCGCGACAAGCAAGCGTAGTGCTGAACGATGAAAAAGGCGAAAATTACTACGCTGTAATTATCGACCAAGTGTATCAGCGAAAATTGAAGTTGAAAAAAGGAAAAAGCACTTATCAGCTTGCCGATTTTGGCGAAAAAAGTGTGCATGAGGTTGAAATTGTGAAGATTACAGAAGAAATGTTTGGAAAAACAACATTCATCGGCTTTGATTTGGGAGCAGAGGGCGAAATTGTTGAAATGCAAAACAAACGTGAGCATACAATTGAATTTATCGGAAACTCAATAACTTGCGGATATGGCAACGAAGGCGAACTTGGACAAACATTTTGTGCTGAAACCGAAAACCACTACATGAGTTACGCTGCCATAACGGCTCGCAGCCTTAATGCAAGCCCGCTTGTAGTTTGCAAATCGGGCATCGGCATTTACCGTAACTATGCAGCTCCAACTGAGGGTAGCGAAGATTGTATGTCGAACTGCTACGACCGCACCTTTTTATACGAAGAAAAGCCGAAATTCGACTTCCGGCAAACGCCAGATTTGGTTTGCATCAACCTTGGAACCAACGATTTCAATACGCCCGGTGTTGATACAGCGCGCTACATAAATCGGTATTTGGATTTGATAAGCCAAATTCAAACTCACTACACTAATCCTGACATTTTATGTTTACTTGGCCCAATGCTTGAAGATGATGCTCTAAACCTTGCCCGCACTTGTATTCAGCGTGTTGTTGAGGCAGCAAACCCAAAAGGCAATGGGCGGGTTAGCTTTTTCGAAATGAAACCGCAAATTAAAGAAAATGGACTTGGGACCGATTATCATCCTACTGTAAAACAACACATTACAAGCGCACGACAACTGACAGAATTTATTAGTGAACTAAAAGGTTGGGCAATTGAACCACAAATTTTGCAAGCTAAAATAACAAGCAAAAATCAGATAACATTATATGCCAATGACGCTCGATGTTTATTTTCCGAGTCGCTTGTAATGATGCAATATATAGTGGGCGGTCAGGTTGTTAAAGCAGCCGATTGGCGAATTGATGAGGTTGGCGCAGCAATGACAATCACTCTGAATGCCGATATTAACGAAAGTGAAAATATTGAATTTAAGGCAGATAAATCAGCGCAGAAATTGCTGCGATGTGTGATTAGCAAATAACTTTTTTTAAATTAGCAAACTTTTTCTGATAGCTATGCTGATTGATAAAGATTATAATTGGAGCGGAAAAACCATCTTAATTACTGAAGATGAAGAAGTCAACTATGTGTTTTTGGAGCGGATATTCGAAAACACAAAAGTTGCAATCATTCGTGCAACAAATAGATCGGAAGAGCAC
>CALBPW010000358.1 GCA_937899145.1 uncultured Bacteroidota bacterium | reverse complement strand
TTGTGCGGCCTTGGTAATAGTCTCGCGATACGGAATTTTTGGGTCGATAAATTGAACCTTCAGATTGTGCAATTTTTCGAGTTGCCATTTTAGTGAGTTAATATGAAATTCGCCTTGGCCGTAAACAATTGTTTGTTTCAATTCTTTTGAGTATTCCACAATTATTGTTGGGTCTTCTTGCGCCTTGCGGATAAGCAGGTCGCCAAGTTTTTCATCTTCCGACGATTCAACGGCCTTAATTGCTGTGCGGAATTTCGGGTCGGGCAGTTGAGTTGCAGGGTAAGTCCAATCAAGTTCTTTATCGTTAAGTGTATGATTGGTTTTTGTCTCTTTCATTTTCACCATTGCGCCAATGTCGCCAGCCACCATTTCGGTCAGTTTTTCGCGGTTTTTGCCGGCGGGCGAGAAGAATTGCGATACACGCTCTTTGGCGTTTTTGTTGGTGTTTACAAGGTCCATTCCTTCGGCTATTTTTCCCGACATCACTTTATAATATAGTACCTCGCCAACGTGTTCTTCAACTGTTGTTTTAAATACGAAAACCGATGTTTTGCCATTGGGGTCGCATTTAACTTCTTCGCCTTCTGAATTAATGGGTGCCGGCATTTCAGTCGGGTTTGGAGCTACATTGCCAACAAATTCCATCATACGGCGGATTCCCATATCTTTTTTGCCGGCAACGCAGAACACAGGGAACATTCCGCGGCTGATGATTCCTGCATGAATTCCAGCGCGCATTTGGTCTTCGGTTAGCGAGCCTTCTTCAAAAAATTTCTCCATTAGTGAGTCATCGTTTTCGGCAGCTGCTTCTATCAGTTTGGCGTTCAGGTCTTTTGCTTTTGGCATCTGGTCTTCAGGTATATCAAGCACTTCAGGCACACCGCCTTCGGGTTTCCAACGGTACATTTTCATTTTCAGCACGTCAATCATTTCGTTGTAGCCGATTCCGGGGTTTATAGGATATTGGACGATAGCCACTTTGTTGCCATATAGTGCGTGCAGCTCTTCAATCGATTTATCAAAATTAGCTTTTTCGTGGTCGAGTTGGTTGAGGGCGATAAGCATCGATGTATTGAGGCGGTTGCAGTGGCGCGAGATGGTTTGTGTGCCTACTTCAACACCTTTCGATGCGTTGATAACCATAATTGCCGCGTCGGTTACAGCCAACGACGAGATAACTCCGCCAACAAAATCGTCAAGTCCCGGAGTATCAATGATATTCAACTTTTTGTTGTTGAACTCAACGTGCAGCACGGTTGAGTAAACCGAACGCCCTTGCTCGTGCTCAATCGGATGATAGTCCGATACTGTGTTTTGGCTTTCAACATCGCCGCGGCGTGAAATCACTCCGGCTTCAAACATCATAGCTTCGGCCAGAGTGGTTTTCCCGGAGCCGGCCGCACCAATCAATGAGAGATTCTTAATCTCGTTAGGTTGATATACTTTCATAATAGTAATGTGGTATATAGTTAAACAAATACGTGTTTTAACAACATAATTCTCTGAAAGAATAGGTTTAAAGTTATAGTTAATTTTTTTTAATTCCGACATGTTTTTGTAAAAAAATGATTCAGAATAGTGAAGATTTTTTGAAATAGATGCAAAACGGTTATAAAAATGACACGGCAATCAGTTATCTGCCTAAATACGAATAATTTATTTTATGAAAAATATATAACTGATTTTACTTGTTTTTTTCAATTTATTTGATTTCCGAAAAAAACTTATAAATTTCCGATACGAAAACAGATGTGAAATGAGTATCGATAATTACGCTCAAATACTTGAAGACCACAATGTTAAGCCAACGGCAAACCGCATTGTTGTAATGCAACAATTGGCTCGAATGCAGCGTCCATTGTCGCTTGCTGAACTTGAAGCCGAAATTGGTTCAATCGACAAATCGAACATTTTGCGTGCGCTCAACATCTTTAAAGACAATCATTTAGTGCATGTTATCGAGGGTGGCGAAGGCTTTATACTTTACGAACTTTGTCATAGCCACCGGCATTTTGATGATGACGAGGATGCGCATATTCATTTTTATTGCGAAAATTGTCATCAAACTATATGCTTGAGCGAGAAGCATATACCAAAAATAGAACTGCCTGATGGCTACTCGGTTCACTCAGCTAATTTTATGTTGAAAGGTATTTGCCCGAAGTGTAAGAGAGTTAGAAATCCCACATTCTAAATATTTGCAACACGGTTGCAACACACTTGCAATACATTTGTTGCCATAAAAATTCGAAACATAACAATTATGGAAACAAAAAACGAAGAAATGAAGCAACACCACGATGAGCATCATTGCGGACATCATGAGCATAGTCATGAACACAGCCACGAGCATCATCACGGCCATCATCACCACCATCATAGTCACGAGCTGAAATCGCTCAACAAAGCCTTTGTCATCGGCATTACGCTCAATATTGCATTTGTTGTGGTTGAAGCGGTTGCAGGCTGGCTTAGCAACTCAATGGGCTTGCTTGCCGATGCGGGGCACAACCTTAGCGATGTTGCAAGCCTTGTGTTGGCGCTTTGGGCATTCCGTATGGCGCGGCGCAAGGCTTCAGCGCAATACACCTACGGCTATAAAAAAAGCACCATTCTTGTATCGCTACTCAATGCGCTAATACTGATTGTTGCCGTTGTGCTGATTGTTTATGAGAGTGTCGAAAAACTGATTTCGCCCGTTGAGGTTGGTGGGAAAGTGATAATAATTACTGCTGCCATCGGTGTTCTGATCAACGGACTTACAGCCTATCTATTTATCGATAAAAAGGACAGCGACCTCAATGTAAAAGGCGCGTACCTACACATGGCAGCCGATGCGCTTGTATCGGTAGGCGTTGTGGTTTCTGGCATTGTGATACTTTTTACAGGTTGGTATTTTATTGATGCAATCATAGGCTTGACAGTCGCTGTTATTATCATAATATCGACATGGGATTTGCTGAAAGATAGTATTCGCCTTGCAATGGACGGTGTTCCAGAATCAATAAATACCAGTGAATTGCTGCACGAAATATCTGAAATTGAAGGCGTTGAAGAGATTCACCATCTGCATGTCTGGGCTATCAGCACAACAGAAAATGCGGCCACGGCACATGTGGTTATCAAAGATTTAGCCGAGATGCAGCGCGTCAAAACCGATATTAAACACGAAATGGCAGAACACGGCATTGGGCATGCGACTTTGGAATTTGAAGAAACGGGCTGTGTTTGTAGTGAGCGCGACCATTGCAGAAACTGAACAACAGAAACATTTTTTGAAAAAGGCGCAATTCGTTGTGCCTTTTTTGTGTGTAATTTGCAGTATTTCCCTACATTTGCAAAATTTTTTTATTCCGAAAAACATATCAACATGGCAAAGATTTTCAACGACGTATCAAGAACATTTGGAGAGTACCTACTCATTCCGGGGCTCACAACTAAGCAATGCACACCTAACAATGTATCGCTGCGTACACCACTTGTAAAATTCAGCAAAGGGGAGCAGCCAGCCATCAGCCTCAATATTCCGTTTGTGTCGGCAATTATGCAATCGGTTTCCGATTCGGGTTTGGCTATCGAGCTTGCGCGCAATGGATGCGAGCTGCCTGGGGTCGCGGTCGATACGCGC
>CALBPW010000357.1 GCA_937899145.1 uncultured Bacteroidota bacterium | reverse complement strand
GCGTATATGGCGTGTTTGCGTTGGCAATGGCTTGTTCGCTAATGCCGATTGGAAGAATATGCCAATTACCTGTATATTGCTCATTTTCAGCAAAAAGGAATGCGAGTTTTGGTAATTGAAGACTTAGTGTGTGTGCTGCACGGATAATCTTGCCGGTATTTTCACGGTTGTCGGTGCAAAACAATCCCGATGGAATGTCTATTGACACAATATTGTTTCCGCAATGATTGATATGGTCGATAAGTTCAGCCCAGTAGCCATCAGTAGGGCGATTGAGCCCCGAACCAAAAATGCCATCAACAACTACGTATCCGCAATTGATGGTTGGCATTTCATCACCTTCGTTTATTGTAAATACTTGAACTTTAGTATTTTCGCTCAATCTGTTTAGATTTTCTTCGCAATCAGCCGATAGTTTATCCGATGTGTTTAGTTGATAGATAATTGTTTCTGATGTTTGTTCCGATAAAATTCGAGCCACAGCAAGAGCATCGCCACCATTATTTCCGCTACCGGCAAAAATTATAAAGCGCAAATTATTGTTATATTTTTTGAGTAGCCATTGAGCAATAGCATCGGCTGCGCGTTCCATCAAGTTTATACTCGAAATTGGTTCATTTTCAATTGTATATTGGTCGCATTCGCGAATTTGAGTTGCGTCAAGAATCTTCATAAATAAATAAATTTTAAGTTTTAAATGTTAAATTGTATATTTTTGATTATTAGTAATTAAGTGTCGGTTTGAATTTTATTTTGAATCTGATTTCCAAAACTTAATTCCGTAAATTCCAAATCCTGAATCCTAATTTCTGACTCCTAAATATTTTGCAAATATGTGGATAATTTTTGCAATCTGTTAATGTTTTCATCGGCATTGGATTATATTTGCCTTCATCAGAAATCGAAAAAATATGTTTAAAAATCATCCGAAAGGGCTTTTGGCGGCAGCCTTGAGTAATATGGGCGAGCGATTCGGCTACTATATTATGAATGCCGTCTTGGTGTTGTTTTTGTGTTCGAAATTTGGTTTGCCCGAAGAAAAGTCAACTGCCATATATTCAGTATTTTACATGGGAATTTACATTCTCAGTCTTGTAGGAGGGATTATTGCCGACCGCACGCAAAATTACAAAGCTACAATTCAATCGGGATTGATAATTATGGCATTGGGCTACGTTATTTTGTCGATACCGATTTTGGCGACATCGGGCAATATTGCTTGGTTGCTGCCTCTAACTTGCATTGCTTTGTTTCTTATCGCTTTTGGTAACGGCCTGTTTAAAGGCAACTTACAAGCCATTGTAGGCCAATTGTACGATAATTTTGAAGCCGAAGCCGCCAAGCGAGGCGATGAAGCACTTGCCGCAGCAAAATCGCGCCGTGACCCGGGATTCCAAATTTTCTACATGTTCATAAACATTGGCGGACTGATTGCTCCGTTTGTTGCACCCATTTTGCGTAGTTGGTGGCTTAATCATAACGGGCTTGCGTACAATGCCGATTTGCCAGCACTTTGCCATCAATATATATCCGATGGCGCAGCAATGGCTCCTGACGCTCTTGCCAAAATGAACGACCTAATTGCAATTGTAACTATCTCACTACCAAATAATTTAGCCGATTTTTGTCAGAATTATTTAGCAGTGTTCAACACTGGAGTTCATTATTCGTTTTTGGCTTCGGTAGCAGCAATGCTGATTTCGCTTGCTATCTTTCTATCAACTAAAAAGATACTACCAACTCCAGCACGAAAAACAGTGCAACAAAGTTCTGATTATACCGCTGAAGAGCGTGCAGCAATGGCAACCGAAATTCGTCAACGCATCTACGCACTATTCGCCGTGCTTGTGATTGCTGTATTTTTCTGGTGGTCGTTCCATCAAAACGGGACATCAATGTCGCTTTTTGCCCGCGATTTTGTCATCACCTCCGCCATTCCGCCAGAAATTTGGCAGGCCGTAAATCCATTTTTTGTGATTATACTCACATTCCCAATGATGTGGCTGTTTGGAACAGCGTGGGGGCGTCGTTTTTCAACACCAAAAAAGATAGCTATCGGCATGGGCATTGCAGGCGTTGCTTATCTGTTTATGGGTGTGTTCTGCTTTCAACACGGCTACCCATCGGCTACCGATTTCCGCGCTCTTGACGCCACAACAGCCGAAGGCCTAAAATCAGGACCGGCAGTACTTATCATCTACTACTTCTTTATGACAGTGGCCGAACTATTTATCAGTCCGCTTGGCTTAAGTTTTGTATCGAAAGTCGCCCCCAAAAATCTGCTTGGACTTTGCCAAGGATTGTGGCTTGGAGCAACAGCTGTTGGCAATGGTTTCCTATGGATAGGGCCATTGATGTACAACAAGATAGCTATTTGGCAATGTTGGGCGGTATTTTTTGCCGTCTGCTTCATATCAATGGCAGTGATGCTTGCAATGGTCAAATGGCTTGAGAGGGTAACGGGATGAGTAATTGACACAGTATAGTTCAGCTTTGAAAATCATAAAAGCACTAAAAAACCTACCCCGCCATAAGGCAAGTTAGACGAGAAAATGCCAAATTAGAGGTTGTGCAAAAAACAAAAAATCATTACAAAATTTGAATTTTATTTCTATTTTAGAATTGTAATAAAAAAAACGTGCTAAGGCTCGTTTCTGCATAAAACTTTAAAAATATGGAACTTACACGCGAATTTGTAAAAAGCCTGCCAAAGGCTGAATTGCACTGCCACCTTGATGG
>CALBPW010000356.1 GCA_937899145.1 uncultured Bacteroidota bacterium | reverse complement strand
CCGTACAATCGAAAATAACGCTCAAATATAAGACCGATTTACTGAAAGTAATTTTTGAATAATATGCAATTTCCTGCCGATATAGAGAATACGGTCAGTGTGTTAAAGTCTAAATATACCACCAAGCGACCTTTTATCTATTGGCTACTTATGCTGATGGTGGCAACAATTGTGGTGGCGTTACCATTGGTTTCGGTAGATATTAATAGCAGTAGCAATGGGGTTGTCAGGCAACAAGAAAACAACGTCGCGCTGACAACTATAGTGAGTGGGCGAGTAATCTATTCCAATATTATCAACAATCAAAAAGTATTGGAGGGCGACACGCTTTTATTGCTCGACAATTCGCCAATGCAAGCCCAAGCTGCTGAGCAACAGCAACTATTGTGCGATATTGATGCTCAAATAACTGATCTTGAAGAACTTTGTATTGGTCGTGCTGAAAATATTCATACAATGCTTTATAGGCAAGAAGCAACAACATACAAGCAACGCATAAATACTTTGGAGAGCCAAAATGCACAATATAAGCGCGAATATGAACGTGCAAAAGTGGCTTATAACGAAGGATTACTATCTGAAAAAGATTACGAACTTACTCTTGATCAATATAACGATGCATTGCGCAATCTTTCCGTGCAACGCGAACAGCAGATAAGTACATGGCAAAGTATGCTTCGCCAACTCAAAGACCAACGGCAAAATATCAGAGGCGAACTTCAACGCACTGCGCTCGACAAAAGCAACTATGCCTTAATATCGCCCACTTCTGGTACATTGGTTTGTGATAATGCTATACAAAAAGGTGCTTATGTCAATGCTGGTCAAGCCGTATGTGTGGTTTCGCCCGATGATAAATTGATTGTAGAATGCTATGTACAGCCGTCTGATATCGGATTTATAAGCATCGGACAAGAGGTAAAGTTTCAATATTCGGCTTTCAACTACAATCAATGGGGTATGGGGCATGGCGTGGTTTCCGACATCGACAAAAACTTATCTACACAAGGCGAAATGTCGTTTTTTGTGGTCAGATGCACTATGAATGAGTCGTCGCTATTTCTAAAAAATGGCTACGAGGCACGTATAAAAAAGGGAATGTTTGCAACCGCACATTTCTACCTCACCCAACGCACATTGTGGCAATTGCTTTGGGATAAAGCCGATGATTGGTTTAATCCGAATCAGAAAATAGCGCAAAAATGAACATAGAAATAAAGCAACATGACATGCGTGACTGCGGGGCTGCTTGCCTCGCTTCAATTGCTGCGCACTATAAGTATGGCATATCCATTGCCCGCATACGGCAATATGCCTCTACTGACAAGTATGGAACGAATGTGCTGGGGCTTGTAAATGCTGCTGAGAAGATGGGATTTGAAGCCAAGGGCGTGAAAGGCGGTGCAGAAGCCTTGCGCGTGATTCCTTTCCCGGCAATTGCACATGTCGTAAGGCATCTTGAAGGACAGGAATTACATCATTTCGTTGTGCTCTATGGTTGCAAGAACGATGAACTCAAGGTGATGGACCCGGGCATCGGACGACTTGAAAAGGTGGGCATAGAGGAATTCTGTAAGGAATGGTCGGGTGTCTTGGTGCTGATGGAGCCGACCTCCACATTCGTGCAGCGCAATGACAAGGCATCGCTTTGGTCGCGATTCTATCAGTTGGCAAAGCCACACAAATCTGCTTTTATACAAGCATTCATCGGTGCATTGTGTTATACGGTACTTGGTTTGTCAACTTCCTTATATATAGAAAAGGTGACCGATTATGTGCTTGTGGGTGGCAATACGAATTTGCTCAATCTGCTCAGCATCGCAATGGTTGTCATCTTGGTATTCCAAATTGCAATCAGTACCATGCAGAGTATGCTTGTGCTTCGAACCGGACAACTTATTGATTCTGACCTGATTTTGGGATATTACAAACACCTGCTGAAATTGCCGCAAACGTTTTTTGACACGATGAGGATAGGTGAAATAACTTCGCGTATCAACGATGCCGCCAAAATTCGTACATTTATCAATTCTACAGCAATTGGGCTGGTGGTCAACGTGCTAATTGTTGTGTTGTCATTCGCTTTGATGTTTGGCTATTATTGGAAACTATCACTCATCATGCTGATAGTAATACCTTTGTATGTCGTCATCTATTTGATTACTGACAAATGGAACAAACGTGTACAACGCAAGGTAATGGAGAAAGCAGCATCGCTTGAGAGTCAGTTAGTGGAGTCTATTAATGCCGAAAAAACTATTAAGCAGTTTGGGGTGGAAGATTTTGCAAATGAGCGAACCGAGAATCGTTTCGTTTCGTTGCTCTACACTGTGTACAGTTCAGCAAAGTCATCGGTGTTTGCGAGCAATTCTTCTGATTTTGTTTCGCGACTTTTTACGATTATTCTGATTTGGGCCGGTAGTTATTTCGTTATTGATGGAGATATTACCGCAGGTGAACTGATGTCGTTTTATGCGCTTATCGGATTCTTCACATCTCCAGTGGCTTCGCTCATAGGTGCCAACCAGTCGGTGCGTGATGCCATGATTGCTGCCGACCGTCTTTTTGAGATTATGGATTTGGAACGTGAGGAACAGACCGAAAAGGTGGCGCTGACCTGTGACATGATAGGCGATATAACGTTCTCTAATGTTACTTTTGCGTACGGCACGCGCAAAGATGTTCTAACTGATTTCAATTTGAACATCAAGAAAGGGTCATTCACTGCCATTGTGGGCGAAAGTGGTAGTGGCAAGAGTACAATCGCAAATCTGTTGCAGCGGCTTTATCCTGTCAGAGAGGGGAAAATTTCTATTGGAGAATATGACGTCAATCAATTGTCGTCAGATAGTGTCCGGCATTTTGTAGCAGCCGTACCTCAGCAGATTACACTATTTTCCGGCACAGTGACCGAAAATATTGCTTTGGGAGAGTATCAGCCAGATATGAAACGTGTCATAGCCTTGTCGAAATTGCTTGGGCTTGATGAGTTTATAGAAGAACTTCCCCAAAAGTATGATACATACATCGGTGAAGACGGTTCAATGTTGTCTGGTGGACAAAAACAGCGTATCGCCATCGCACGTGCACTTTATTTTAACCCGGAGATTTTGATTCTTGATGAGGCAACTTCATCGCTCGACTCCGTTTCTGAGCAGTCAGTACAGCGAGCCATTCTTTCATTGCAGCAGCAAGGTAAGACGATAATCGTGATTGCGCATCGGCTCAGTACAGTGAAAGGTGCCGATCAAATTATTGTACTTCATGAAGGTAAAGTGGTGGAACAAGGCAGTTTTGATACTTTGCTTGCCAACGATGGCGAGTTCTGCAGATTGTGGAAAATGCAAACATTGTGATGAATGTGTGTTCTTTGGTGCGAGAAAAGAAAGAATATGTGGAACACAGATTTCGCGGATAAAACAGATTTACAGAGGTTTTCTGCAAAAAAAATCAGTATCATTTGTGTACTCAGTGCAAAAAAACTGTTAAAAACTCTCAAAAACTTGCACGATTGTTTTTTTTTTGATTTGCACATCTTTCAGTGCGCATAGATAGATTAATCTCAAAATCGACCAAGATGAAAAAGAAAGGTTGACAAAATGTAAAAACATAAAATGATGAAAAATACGCTGAAAAAAGAGGCAAGTTTGGATTTGTCTTATAAAGAGTTAAGCAACGGAGAATTGCTCCATATTTATGGAGGTGCAATGGAACAAGAGGAAGCGGTGTTGTTCTTGTGTAGAGGTAATAAATTCAAAGATTGCAAGAAAGTTTGTACTCCCAAAAAAGAAACAAGAATATAAGAAATAGCTAATTTATACTAATTAAATAAGGGCTGGGAAACCAGCCTTTTTGCTATGAAAACAAGTAAGTACAATTATTATTTGCCGTATAATAACGATATGCAAATAATATTCAATGCGGTAAGCAAAAATTATGTATTTGTTGCCAACCACGATGCTAATTCTTTGATTCACAAAATTGAGAATCCCAATGCTATATCACCTCATGTTTGCGAGCAATTAACTAAGGCCGGTTTTGTTGTGGCTGATAATGTAGACGAATTTGAAATTTTTATACAAAATAGGAAAAAGGTTATCGAGGCTTTGGAGTATGAACTTATGATATACACAACATTTGATTGTAATTACGATTGTTGGTATTGCATACAAAAACATACGCCAACTTATTTATCTGATGATACGATACAAAAGATAAAGAACAACATATCGTTGTATTGTGTTCAAAATTCTATAAGGGATTTTCATTTGTCTTGGTTTGGCGGCGAACCACTAATGAATATTAGTGCAATTCAAACAATAGGTAGCTATGCTCAGAAATTTTGTAATGATAACGGCATTTCATTTTCAACGTCAATAACAACAAATGCTTTCTTATTGAATGATAATGTGATAGAGATATTGAAGGAGCAAAATTGCACTTCTTTCCAAATTACGCTTGATGGAAGTAGGGAGGTGCACAATAAGGTAAAATCTGATAGATATACACACGAAAGTGCATTCGATAGGTCTCTAAGCAACGTTTCTAAATTGGTTGATATAATGCCCAATACCAATGTCGTACTTAGGTTCAATTATACATATTCTAATATAGATAGTCTGCCTTTGATGGTTGAGCAAATGAATGATTTGATTCCACAACATAAAAGGAATCACATCGAAATGAATTTTCAGAAGGTTTGGCAGGAAGATGACTCTCAGATAGATTACAACGCTATTTTTCATATTAAGTTGCTGCTGAATGAAAGTGGGTATCGAGTATCAACTGTTGATATGGCTAACTATTATGCATGTTATGTAGAGTTGAAACATTTCAACGCTGTTTATCCAGATGGAAGCATAACGAAGTGTTCAAATACAGAAAAACCAATTAAATTAGGAGAGTTTAATTCTGATGGTGCTATAATTTGGAATTCAGAAGTTCCAAATTACACAAGCATAAAGCCTAAGTGCAAGCATTGTAAGCACTTACCTTTATGCTTAGGTAGTTGTCCGAAGGCAAGAGGAGAAGATTGTGTTAGTGCTGAAAGAACTATAAACCAAATAATCAGAGAATATTGTGAAAATGTATACCTTAATCATAAACTCATAAATGCATAAACTGACCCTTTTATCGCTCCTATTTCTGCTATTTGCAGAAAATGCTGTAGCTCAGCATATTACCGGCAAAGTTGTAGATGCTAAAACTTACGAAATATTACCCTACGCCCACGGCTTTTTCATTTAAAAATCCTTGTTTCTTTTACTTTTTTCTGT
>CALBPW010000355.1 GCA_937899145.1 uncultured Bacteroidota bacterium | reverse complement strand
GCGTGCTCCACACCCTCGGGCAGGGGAGCGGGGGCCTCGTGTACCGGCGTGGCGGGCATACCTTCCACGGCCTGCGGGCGATCATCAAGAAGCAGGGCCTTTACTGGGTGGAGACCGAGACCGTAAACGGCGAGGAATACGGCGTGCTTTACGCCAACGGGATCAAGGTCATGGAAAACCCGGCAAACCCGTTGAGGCTCCAGACGGAAAAGGAAACGCAGCTTGTGAGCATGGGCGCGTACATCTGCATTTTCCCGGACAAGGTGTATTACAACACCATGGACCCGGCGGACTTCGGCAGGATGGAAGCAACGTGGAGCTATGAGGGCGCGGTGACATACCACATGTGTCACCAGGACGGAACCATCTATGACGGGCGAATCGACAAGAGCAGCGTGGAGCCGGGGAATCCGCAGAACGGGGATGTATGGATCGACACGGTGGAGGGCAGCGTCAAACAGTGGAGCGCCTACACCACGACATGGACCGTGATCGAGACCGTGTATACCCGCGTGGGCTTTTCCGAGCAGGGCAATATCAAGCACTTTTTCAAAGAGTATGACGGCGTGGAGATCAGCGGTCTGTATGACGATGACCTCAACGGCAGCAAAATCCTGTATGCCGTCGGCGGCGAGGACGGCACGGAGAATGACTACATCGTGATCGTCGGCATCCAGGAGGAGCCGCGCGAGGAAGATAGCGCCACCATCACCATAGCAGCCTAAAGGTTTAGTCGGGAAAAAGCTCGTGCAACCAATAGTAGACAAACCACAGGAGCGTTTGCCCTTGTAAGTCGCACCGAAGCTCTGAGCACCACCTTCGATTACGGCAAGATTATGTTTTTCTGCAATAGCATTGATTTCATCAAAATCAGCGCACTGCCCATAAAGGCTGACCGGTATAATCGCCTTGGTTTTGTCTGTGATAGCTGCTTCAATCTTTTTCGGGTCAATATTGTAGCTTACCGGATCAATGTCTACGAATACCGGCTAAAATCAATTGCTCCTATCAAAAAAATGTGCGAGAAATCCAGCGTCGAGGCACTGAAAATTGTCGGAGAACAACTAAATCCATGTTCATCTATATGCCAAAAGATTGAGAAGGAGATTAATCCCGAATCGCCAGTGCAGGTGGCAAAAGGCAATGTCATCAGAAATGGAGTAAACGCTGAGCTTGACGAGCTGCGGCACATCGCATACGAAGGAAAAGATTTCTTAATCGAACTTCAGCAACGCGAGAGCCTCAACACGGGCATTCCGTCGCTGAAGGTGAGTTTCAACAACGTTTTTGGCTACTACATTGAGGTGCGCAACACACACAAAGACAAAGTTCCGGGCGACTGGATTCGCAAGCAAACACTTGTCAGCGCCGAGCGGTACATAACAACAGAACTGAAAGAATACGAGGAAAAAATACTTGGCGCCGAAGAGAAAATTTTGGCACTCGAGCAAAAAATCTACAACGATTTGATTTTCGCCATATCGGAGTTTGTTGCCGCTATTCAGTTAAATGCCAATCTGTTATCGAAAATTGATTGTTTGCTGTCGTTTGCCACAACAGCCAAAATTCACAACTATTGTATGCCTGTGGTTGACGAAAGTCGCACGTTTGAAATTGTTGAAGGCCGGCATCCGGTTATCGAAACGCAGATGCAACCGGGCGAGGAGTACGTATCAAACAATGTTACTCTCAACGACGACGACCAGCAAATTATCATAATAACAGGCCCAAATATGGCTGGCAAGTCGGCTTTGTTACGTCAAACGGCACTTATTGTGCTGATGGCGCAGACAGGCTCGTTTGTGCCTGCCGATAGCGTCCGCATCGGCTTTATCGACCGCATTTTTACACGCGTTGGAGCGTCGGATAACATTTCGGTTGGCGAATCGACATTTATGGTTGAGATGAACGAAGCCGCCAACATACTTAACAATATTAGCGAGCGCAGCCTCATCTTGCTCGACGAACTTGGTCGCGGCACTTCAACCTATGACGGCATAAGCATTGCGTGGGCTATTGTTGAGTATATCCACAATCACCCGACATTTAAGGCAAAAACGATGTTTGCAACTCATTATCACGAACTTAACGAGATGAGCAAATCGTTTGAGCGGATTAAAAATTACAATGTGTCGGTGCGCGAGGTTGACAAGAAAGTGCTCTTTTTGCGCAAACTTGTGCCGGGCGGCAGCGAGCACAGTTTCGGTATCCACGTGGCGCGAATGGCAGGAATGCCGCGCAGCGTAGTGCAGAGGGCGGAAGCAATCTTAGCCGACCTTGAAAAATCGGGGCGCGGTGTGGAACCAACTGTTAAAAAACCGTCAGACGGAGCTGTCCAACTTAGCTTCTTCCAACTTGATGATCCCGTGCTGAAAGAAATTCGCGACCAAATTAAAAATATCGATATAAACAACTTAACACCAGTTGAGGCTCTGAATAAACTAAATGACATTAAGAGAATTACGGGGATATAAATAGACTATAGACGGCAAACCACGGGCAAACGGACAATGGAAAATCCTTTAACCTATTGGATCCGATTTTATCCAAATAAAAGACGCAAAATTTTGCTTTCTACATTGGGTCAACATCGGCAACGATGAAGGTGTTTTTAAATTCGGGCAGTTGCAGAAATTGCTCAATGGCATCTTGCATACGGCGTTTGGCCTGCATTCCATCAACTTTCGAGAGTTTAATCAAGATCGGAA
>CALBPW010000354.1 GCA_937899145.1 uncultured Bacteroidota bacterium | reverse complement strand
ACCTAAAATAAATTTTATATTTGCACACGTTTGAGCGTTAGAATTGGCTTAAAACAAGCAAATAGTCAGTTTAAAACGCTTCAAAAAAGTTAATTATTAAACATTATATCATAATGAAAGCCACTATTCAAGTATTATTGGGATTACTTATTGTGTATCTCTTTTATGTTACAGTTCAAAGTGTTAACGAACCTATCACTTTTCAAAAAGAAAAAGATAAACGTTATGCCGAAACTATCCAGAAACTGAAGGATATACGTACCGCAGAGGGCGCATATAAAGAGGTTAATGGCGATTACACCTCAAGTTTCGATACCCTTATCGATTTCGTTAAAACAGGCCAGATTGCGGTAGTTCGGAAAATTGGTGAAATTCCTGAAGAGTTACTTGGTCAAATTACTGAAAAAGAGGCAATTGCAAAGGGGATGATCATCCGCGACACTACAAAAATCGCAGTTCTTGACACATTGTTCCCTAAAAATTACAAAATCGACTCGTTGCGTTTCATTCCTTACGCAGGTGGTCGTGAGTTTACACTTAAAAAAGGCATTATCGAAACCGCATCGAAGTTGAAAGTTAAAGTGTTTGAGGCATCGGCTCCAAGCAAATATATTTTGAGCGGGTTAGACGAACAACAAATTATCAACCTGAACGATGGGCTTGAATATAAAGGCTTGAAAGTAGGTTCGATTACTGAGGTTAACAACGGCGCGGGCAACTGGGAATAAGATTTGCGGATATGCAAAATATCCATTTTATCGACAAGTCGTTTAGAGCGACTGATGTTAGCAAATATCATCTGTCCCTTCAGGTTTTCCTGAAGGGTTTTTCGTTTTCGGTGCTCGATGGCGAACGAAATAAATACATCGCCTTGGCTCATTATTCTTTTAGTCGAATAACATCGTATCGTACACTTGCAAAACAAATTTCGGAGATTATTGATAAAGAGCCATTGTTGCAAAACGATTTTCCGCATGTGAAATTATTGTACGCCACAGCCAATTATACATTTGTTCCATCGGTCTTTTATACCGATGCCGATAAAGCAAAATTTTTTGAATTTAATCAAGAATTAAAGGCTGGCGAACAACTGTCAACCAATTATATATTTGGCAACTCTTCGACTGTAATTTTCAGTGTGCCAAAGATTTTGGTGAGTTTGTTTACTGAGCGATTCCCTAATTTACGCATCTATCATCAGTCGGTGCCACTAATTGAGGAGCTAACTCTAAAAAGCAAAATTGAAGGTTATGGCAAGCGGGTGTTTGTCAACTTGCACCCCACAATTTTCGACTTTGTACTTATCGATGGTGGCGAAATAATATTGTTCAATACGTTTACTTATAAATCGGTTTCTGATTTCAATTACTTTTTTTTAAATGCTATTGATAATCTGAAATTGTCACCATTAACAACGTCTGTTTATGTTTGTGGTATCTTAGCTTCCGACGATTTGATTCTTGAGTCGATGAAAAAGTATATCAAAAACATAAATTATTTCGACAAGCCGAGTCATTTTGATTACGCATACGGGCTTAACGAGGTGCCATCGCACTATTTTACTAATATGATAAACCTTTATCAATGCGGATAATTAGCGGAGAATATAGGCGCAGGGTGATTGTGCCACCAAGCAATTACTGCCAGGGCCGCAGCCTTGATGTCGCGGATGAAGTCGTCGGGCAGCTCGTCAGCCACGTCCAGGCGCCAGCCGCGGGCGCCGGCGCGCAGCC
>CALBPW010000353.1 GCA_937899145.1 uncultured Bacteroidota bacterium | reverse complement strand
TGGCTACGAGGCTCTGCATACTACCGTGATGGGTCCCGGCGGACAATGGGTTGAGGTGCAAATCCGCTCACGCCGAATGAACGATATTGCCGAACGCGGATACGCCGCACATTGGAAATACAAAGAAAATACAACATCGGAAAACGAACTCGACAAGTGGATTTTCGAAATCCGCAAAATGCTTGAAGACCCAAAAACCGATGCTTTCGACTTCCTCGATGAGTTTAAACTTAACCTGTTTGCCTCAGAAATAACAGTTTTTACTCCAAAAGGCGAATCAATAACCTTGCCGTCAAAATCGACAGTGCTCGACTTTGCTTTCAATATTCACTCTGAAGTTGGCTTGCACGCTTATGGAGCCAAGGTCAACCATAAACTTGTGTCGCTCAATCAGGAACTGAATGCGGGCGACCAAATCGAAATTCTTACTTCTGACAAACAACTTCCTGATTCAGAGTGGATTAACTATGTGTCGACGGCCAAAGCGCGCAATGCGATTAAAAACTATTTTAAAGACCAACGCAAAAATGCCGCAACCGATGGCAAAGTGCATTTGGAATGGCTGCTCGAACAATGCAAAATGCAGATTAGCTCAAACATCATCCGTAAGTTGAGCAATCACTATCAAGCCCGAAACAAAGACGAATTGTACTACAAATTGGGTACGCAAAAAATGTCGATTGAGGAGTTCCGAAACTTGATGGAGACACGCTCGCGCAGCAAATGGATGAAATTTTGGAGCATATCGCGAACCAAAAATAACTCAACCGAGAAGTTCGACAAGTCGAAACCTCTTGTTGTTGACGATGGCACACAGGGCTACCAAATCGCAACTTGTTGCAATCCGATTCCGGGTGATGATGTTATTGGCTACCGGTTGACTGACAACGAGTTAGTTATACATAGCACATCGTGCCCAAATGCTATTCGCCTAAATTCGAGCGACAGCTCAAATGTGGTTAAAGTTGAATGGCGAAGCCATAAACTTATGGCTTTCTTAGGTCGCATCAATATTAAAGGCGTTTACAATCCTGAAACCATCAACGAAGTAACGAAAATTATTACAAATCAGATAGATATTAATCTGCGCTCGATAAATTTTGACTGTCACGATGGCATTTTTGAAGGCCGGGTTGATGTGTATGTTCACAACAACGACTTTCTGACCGGACTTATAACCGAACTTAGCCATGTGAAAGATGTTTCGCACGTCACACGTGATTTGCTTGAAGATAAAAAGTTGAAATAGAGAAAAATACGATGAAGAAATTATATATTGAAACATACGGTTGCCAAATGAATGTGGCTGATAGCGAAGTGGTGGCTGCAATTTTGAATACTAATTATACAATAACTCACGAACGTACCGAAGCTGATGTCATATTGCTGAATACCTGCTCGATACGCGATAACGCCGAACAACGCATTTGGTCGAAACTTGAAGGATTGCAACAGCTGAAACGTAAACAACCAAAATTGCTGATTGGCGTAATCGGCTGTATGGCTGAACGTTTGGGCGAAGAGCTGCTAAAAAATGGAGCCGTTGATATTGTCGCGGGACCAGATTCGTATTTGGCTCTGCCACAACTGTTTGAAAAAGCAGAGAAAGGAGAGCCCGCCATTGATGTAGAGCTTTCGACAACTGAAACTTACGCAGGCATTTGCCCGACACGCATTGAAACTAATGGTGTTTCGGCATTTGTAAGTATTATGCGCGGTTGCAACAATTTTTGCTCGTATTGCATAGTGCCTTACACTCGCGGACGTGAGCGCAGTCGCGATATTGCGGATATTTTAACCGAAATTGCCGACCTTCAGCAAAAAGGTTATAAGGAAATCACACTGCTTGGACAAAATGTCAATTCGTATCAATTTATACAAGATAAGCATATTGTAAAATTTCCCGAACTACTTGAAACTGTCGCGGTTAAATTTCCTGATATCCGCATTCGGTTTTCAACCAGCCACCCAAAAGATATGGCTGACGAAACATTGCAAGTGATTGCAAATCACAAAAATATCTGCCGCCATATACACTTGCCTGTGCAGAGTGGCAGCAACACAATACTGAAAGCGATGAACCGTAAATACACGCGCGAGTGGTATATGGGGCGCATCGAGGCTATTCGCAAGTTTATTCCGGAATGTTCCGTCACAACCGATGTTTTCTGTGGTTTCCATGACGAAACCGAAGAAGACCAGCAGCTTACGCTCGATTTATTCCGTTGGGCAAAATTTGATTCGGCGTTCATGTTTAAATACTCCGAGCGTCCGGGTACACGTGCTGCAAAAACTATGCCCGATAATATTCCCGAAGATGTGAAAATCGCTCGTCTTCAGCAAATTATCGAGTTGCAAAATCAACTTTCAGAAGAGTCGAATCGTCGCGATATTGGAAAAACATTTGAAGTTTTGGTTGAAGGTCCGAGCAAGCGTTCTGACGCCGAATGGTGCGGCCGCAGCTCGCAAAACAAGATGATTGTGTTTCCTGCAAGCGGACAAAAAGCAGGCGATTACGTCAATGTGAAAATCGAAAGTTGTACATCGGCTACTTTGCTTGGAAAAATTGTTGATTAAGCGGCATTGAGGTTCATCGTGTTTTCCTCTATTTTCGCCTTTGCCGAAGCCTAAAAATCAACTACCTTTGTGCGCTTTTATAGAAAAATTATGTCGCAAAACGAAATAATTGAAAATGAGGAATATGTGCGAGTTTATGGCACTCGTGTTCACAATTTGAAAAACATTGATGTTACCATTCCACGCAACAAACTTACAGTTATTACTGGCTTGAGTGGCAGCGGAAAATCATCGCTTGCCTTCGATACTATTTATGCCGAAGGGCAACGTCGATATATCGAAACTTTTTCAGCCTACGCGCGTCAATTTCTTGGAGGCTTGGACCGCCCCGATGTTGATAAAATAACAGGCTTGAGCCCTGTGATTTCTATCGAACAAAAAACAACAAACAAAAATCCACGTTCAACTGTCGGTACGACTACTGAAATTTACGATTTTCTGCGCTTGCTCTATGCCCGTGCTGGCGAGGCTTACTCGTACAACACAGGCAAAAAAATGGTAAAATATACTGAGGAGCAAATTGTCGAACTGATAATCAGTAAGATGCAAAATCAGAAAATTTATCTGATGGCTCCAATTATCAAAGGACGAAAAGGACACTACAAAGAACTTTTTGAGCAATTTTTGCGCAAGGGATATTTATACACGCGCGTTGATGGCAACATCACCGACATAAAACCCGGAATGCGTCTTGATAGG
>CALBPW010000352.1 GCA_937899145.1 uncultured Bacteroidota bacterium | reverse complement strand
CCGGAGTCGTTGAACGTGTTGTTACATGAACTTCGTGGTTTAGGTTTGAGCATTAATTTAGAGTAAACAGATTTGGGTATGTCCTTTCGGGGACATACCATTCTTATAATCTTCTTAAAATTTCCATCTATGGCATTTAGAAAGGAAACAAAAACAAAGAGCGAATTTTCGCACATTTCAATTGGTTTAGCCTCTCCTGAAGAGATACTTGAACGTTCAAGCGGAGAGGTCTTGAAACCTGAAACAATTAACTACCGCACCTACAAACCAGAGCGTGATGGTTTGTTTTGTGAACGCATTTTTGGTCCAGTAAAAGACTACGAGTGCCATTGCGGTAAGTATAAGAGAATCCGATATAAAGGCATCGTTTGCGACCGTTGTGGTGTTGAAGTTACCGAAAAGAAAGTGCGTCGCGAGCGTATGGGACACATTCAATTGGTTGTTCCTGTTGCTCATATCTGGTATTTCAAATCGTTGCCAAACAAAATTGGCTATCTACTTGGTTTGCCAACTAAAAAGTTGGATATGGTTGTGTATTACGAACGGTACATCATCATACAAGCAGGAGCAGCTGCTGAGTTTGGAGTAAATAATTTGGATTTGCTGTCGGAAGAAGAATACATGGATTTGATGGACAAACTTCCGAAAGAAAACCAACATCTTGAAGATACCGACCCAAATAAGTTTATTGCAAAAATGGGCGCTGAGGCATTGTACGATTTGTTGTCAAACCTGAACTTAGACGAACTTTCGTACGATTTGCGTCATAAAGCCGATACCGAAACATCACAGCAACGTAAGAGCGAAGCTCTTAAACGTTTGCAGGTTGTTGAATCGTTCCGCTCATCACAAGGTAAAAATCGCCCTGAATGGATGATTCTGAAAGTCATTCCTGTTATTCCACCCGATTTGCGCCCATTGGTTCCTCTTGATGGTGGACGTTTTGCAACATCAGACTTGAACGATTTGTATCGTCGTGTAATCATTCGCAACAATCGTCTGAAACGCCTTATCGAAATTAAAGCTCCTGAGGTGATTTTGCGTAACGAAAAACGTATGCTTCAAGAGGCTGTTGATTCATTGTTTGACAATTCGCGCAAATCAAATTCAGTAAAAACTGAGAACAATCGTGCGCTTAAATCGTTGAGCGACAGTTTGAAAGGCAAACAAGGACGTTTCCGTCAGAACTTACTTGGTAAACGTGTCGATTACTCAGCGCGTTCAGTTATCGTTGTAGGACCTGAACTTAAAATGCACGAGTGCGGTTTGCCAAAAGATATGGCAGCCGAGCTTTACAAGCCGTTTGTTATTCGCAAACTGATTGAGCGCGGAATTGTGAAAACTGTGAAATCAGCTAAAAAGATAGTTGACCGCAAAGACCCGGTTGTTTGGGATATTTTGGAAAACGTAATTAAAGGACACCCAATTTTGCTAAACCGTGCACCGACCTTGCACCGCTTGGGTATTCAAGCTTTCCAACCAAAACTGATAGAAGGGAAAGCTATCCAATTGCACCCACTTGCTTGTACAGCGTTCAACGCTGACTTTGATGGCGACCAAATGGCAGTTCACTTACCACTTGGCAATGCGGCTATCCTTGAGGCCCAGTTGCTTATGCTTGGCTCTCATAACATTCTGAACCCTGCAAATGGTGCACCAATCACAGTTCCTTCGCAGGATATGGTTCTTGGCTTGTACTACATTACAAAAGCTCGTAAAGGAGCACTTGGCGAAGGCATAACATTCTACTCGCCAGAGGAGGTGAATATTGCATATAACGAGAAACGTGTTGATTTACACGCAACTATTAAGGTTAAAACAAAAGACCTTATTGATGGCGAAGTAAAAGATACAATTCTTGAAACAACAGTAGGTCGTGTTATTGTTAACCAATTTGTGCCTGTTGAGGTTGGTTTTATCAACGAGGTATTGACCAAAAAATCACTTCGCGATATTATCGGTAAAGTTTACAAAGCATGCGGAACAGCCGTTACAGCTCAATTCCTTGATGATATTAAGAACCTTGGATACCGCATGGCATTTGAAGGTGGATTGTCGTTCAACTTGGGCGATGTGCTTGTTCCTGCTGAGAAGCCAGCCATCATCAAGAAAGGTGATGACGAAGTCGAGGCAATTATGGACGACTACAACAACGGTTGGATTACCGACAAGGAGCGTTACAATAAGGTCGTCGATGTCTGGTCGGGCGTCAACAACCAGTTGACCAGTGTCTTGATGAAGCAGTTCAAGGAGGCCGAGCAGGGCTTCAACGCCATCTACATGATGATGGACTCTGGTGCCCGTGGTTCTAAGGACCAGATTGCACAGCTGTCAGGTATGCGTGGTTTGATGGCCAAGCCTCAGAAGGCCGGTGCCGAGGGTGCTCAGATCATCGAGAACCCAATTAAGGCAAACTTCAAGGAAGGTATGTCGGCCCTCGAATACTTCATCTCTACGCACGGTGCCCGTAAGGGTCTTGCCGATACCGCTTTGAAGACGGCCGATGCCGGTTACTTGACCCGTCGTCTGGTCGATGTCGCACACGACGTCATCATCCGCGAGGAGGACTGCGGT
>CALBPW010000351.1 GCA_937899145.1 uncultured Bacteroidota bacterium | reverse complement strand
AAAATTGCACATTCTGCTCACTGTTTTAGGCGGTTACTTTGGCTCGCGGTTGATGACAAATATTCGCGAAGAAAAAGGCTACACATACGGTATTTACTCACACCTGCAACCACGCAAACAAGCAAGTTTATTGCGCATTGCCGGTGATATAAAAGCAGGCTACGCCCTTGCTGTTGTTGATGAAGTAAAAAAAGAAATGCAACGCCTTAAAGATGAGCCAATTAGCACCGACGAACTTTATCGTGTGCAAAACTATATGATAGGCGATTTAATGCAACAATTTGACGGCCCTCTGTTAAGTTTATTTGCAATGAATAACGTTTTAGCAATAGATGTTGACAGAAGCTATTTTGTTAATTTACAAAAAAATATACAAAACGCCAACGCAAAAGTTCTTCAAGAAGTTGCCAATAAATATTTTGATTTGGATAGACTTGTAATAGCAATTGCAGGAAAAGAATAAATATGTTTTACGAAAGTAACGATTTGATTGTCAGACCATACCGGCAAGGCGATGAAGGTTATTTAGCTTTTTATTCAAATAATAAGCAGATTGCCGAACAAATGGAATCTTGGTTTCCTTCGCCGTTCACTTACGACGATGCTTGCGTTTGGGTTTCCGATAACATATTGAGTAACAATAACTTTGCAATCATATACTACGGCGATGTAATCGGAAATGTAGGTTTACGAAATATTAGCAACAACACTGCTGAATTTGTACTATGGCTTGGCATCGATTTTTGGAACAATGGAATTGGAACACGCGTATGCGGATGGTTTATCAATTTTGCAAAAAATCAACTGAAAATAAACAATATAACTGCATCAATAAAAAGCGGGAATATTGCAGCAGAACGAATCGCAAATAAACTTGACATTAAAATCGAAAAATAAAAAGCCTCACCAAACGGAAAGGCTTTTATTTCCATATTTATTTGATTATCATTTGACATTTGGTTTTTCAAGACCATAATTTTTCCGCGCATCTTCAAATTTTAGCAGAAAAGCAAGTGCAACCGCCACCAAACCAAACGCAGCAAAAATCAACATTGATGGAGTATAGTTTGTAATACCATCAACTGTATTTATACCATTCACCTTGCCAATCAAAATCGGCACAAGCGAAAGTCCGATATTCTGAATGTAAAATATTAAGGCATAAGCAGTTCCGAGCAATTGCATTGGGATAATTTTTGGCACCGACGGCCACATTGCCGATGGTACAAGCCCAAAAGCTACACCCAAAACGATTATAACCGCCACTGCCAACCACCATGCACCAATTCCGGGCAAAGCAAACACAATATGTACAAATGTCATTAATACAGAACCAATTATCATAAGCGTAGCGCCTTTTCCAATACGGTCGTATAGACTGCCAAAAAGTGGTGTAAGAATTATCGTTCCAAATGGAAGCATCGCAGGAATCAATCCTGCCGACATAGAGAGTATCACTGTGTTGAAGGATG
>CALBPW010000350.1 GCA_937899145.1 uncultured Bacteroidota bacterium | reverse complement strand
TTTGAGTTTGGAGGGGTGCGGCATCGGCACAAAAAAAGCCGATACGAAATCGGCAGATGCTACTGCAATTGCAATAACAATTGAAAAAGTCCCGACCCACAAGCTAACCGCAAATGAGCCACGAGGGGATAATGCGCCCTACAAAAATCGCCAACGGTCTTGTACGCAAGCAGCGTTGGGAACTGTTTCAGGTAACAAAGATATAAGAAAATACATATCTAATCTTAAAAAACTTATCAAAAATTGGAATATTGCTGATACACACACTTTTGCGTTAATTGTTTCTAACAATATAGGGGCTGAATCTTCAATAGAACGAGTTAAAAAAGCCAACAACGTCAACGAGATAAGTTATTATTTGAATTTACCCGATTATTCACTGCGTATCGGTCTGCATAACGTTAACGCCTACAACTACAAAGGAGAGCGCAACCGACCTAAAAACCACAGTGTAACGCTTAAAGATTATAACACACCCGACACTTTTTTTTCTGCGCCAAATGTAGATGTAAAAGAATATGTTTATTTGTACACAACGCAAGACCGACTGAAACACATAGCCGAAGCAATTCTTCACTTGCTTGAAACAGGCGAATGGGATAGCACCATCGCGCCAGCCGACTACGAAAACCCGAATACCGCCAACCAAGCGGACACTTTGAGTTTGGAGGGGTGCGGCATCGGCACAAAAAAAGCCGATACGAAATCGGCAAAATCTTCATCACTGCTACATCAGCGTAAGGACCCCAAATGTAACTACGAAGATTGCAAGTCAATTAGTTCGGGTGCGCTTATGGGGACTATTCCGACCCTCATTGACACGGCAAAAGTAACAAACAATTCATTATCAGCCAAAAATGCTATAAGAAAATTTTTCAATGGCGATTTTATGACTGAACGCAAAAGCACTTTATGGGCTACTTTAATGTATAATCTGAAAAAGATACTTACATTATCTTTCAAAGGTCAAGGAGCATACAACTACTATATGACCGACAACGGCAAAGTTGTTGATTTTAGGCTCGACAACCACAATTGCAACCCCGAAAACTTCAAAAATAGAGGTGCAGACCTCAATATAAGCGTATATGTGGCTCTGTTTGAGTTGCCATTTGCCAATAGCAATGTGGAATATAGGGAGTATCGCTGTTCAAAAGAAGATTTTGATGCCAACCCCGAAGCCGTGAAACTCGCTATAATCAAAGGTTTTTCCGAAATGCTACGTACAGGCGTTTTTGTCGATAAAAGCGGATATTTCAAAGAGATAAAAGCCACAGCCCTTTCAGGCTCAAATACTCCAATCAACGAGCGGCACGAAGCCCACAAAGTGTTGCAGCACATACTGAAAAAGAGTTTTGGCGACAAGGCAAATATGGTGCAGTCGATGGTTATAGGCGACTATATCCGCATAAACACACGCCAAAACGCAATGTGGGTCAAACAAATGCTTGACACCTATTTGACCAAGCACTGCATAACAGCCGATTTTATTGAAACCCAAACCGATGCCAACGAATACACCTACGAAATCAAAGACGGACACATTGATAATGTGAAAAAAGCCGTCGGCTACAAAATGCCAGCCGTTAGCGACCCCGACAATAAAACCGAACGCCTGCGCCTTGCCAAAGCCAAACTCAAAGCGAAAACGGCAAAACTGAAACTGATGGAGCTGGGGAGTGTTGACGGCATCGGCACAAAAAAAGCCGACAACACAAACGCTGACGGCTCATTTGATATTGAAATTACAATATCGAAAACCTCTCTACCTCAGTCTTCCGACCTCTATGTACCCACCGGTTTATTGAGCGGCTTTCTAAGGGGAGCGGGGGCATTTCGTCCTATTTCAACTACTGCATCGCCGCTAAGAGGACACACAAAAATAAGCAATATAAATCAAACTATTGCAGAATTTGAACGGAAATTGCAACATTGGGACATAGAACCCATTACAGATGAAGCCTATTTTTTGTTGTACTTGCTTTCGCGACTTCCGCAATACACATCAAAAACCAAATCTTATTACGTATTTGATGATATGGGCGGTTATTACAGATTGCGATTGTCAAGACATAACGCAAAAGCTAAAAATTTTGCCCCCGACAATGAGAAATACAAAGTAGGCATTACGTTTCAGTCAAAAGACACGCCCATCACGTTTCAGCCAGATAGTAATATCTACTACAAAGAACACGTCTATTACACTGAATATTTGGCAAGTGATATTTTGCGCGATATTCTGCAAGGCATTGTAAACGTACTTAAAGGCGGTGTATATACAATAGCCTGCGACAAAGAACTTTTTTCGCCTACAAAAGAAAAATACGAGGCACGTTTCAGCCCGTTTAGTGGTTTAGACGAAGATTTTGCCACTCATACCGACCTTACAAAACTGAAACTCAAAGCGAAAACGGCAAAACTGAAACTGATGGAGATTGAAAATCCTTAAAACCTATCTGATAGATGAATCAAACAATTATTAACAAACCTTTAAAATCTAAAAACTATGGAGGGAATTTTTGACAATCTGAAAAACAAAATTTCAGAAAAAAAGAAAGAGAAGAAAACTCAAAAAAAATCTGCACCAAAAGCAGCAAGGAAAACTAAAAAAGCGGAATCTTCTTGTGCCACAGGCGTAAACAAGAAAATGGTGCGCAACGAGTTCACAAAAGCCGCTCGCAAGGTGCGCAAGCAAACAAGCAGAATTTTCAGCCGCGCGCGAAAAGCCGCTTCAAAAGTGGCAACACGCGCCATTGCCGCCGCCAAAAAGCGAATCAGCAAAAAATGAGCCAAGCAGCCATACGCCGTGAAAGTCAGCGTTTGGCTT
>CALBPW010000349.1 GCA_937899145.1 uncultured Bacteroidota bacterium | reverse complement strand
GATATGGGGCAGATAGGTCTACGTCTTACGGAAAGTGGTGCAATGAAACCTCATGCCAGTGTGTCGGGACTGATGATGTCTCATCCGAAAGCCCGTTATTTCTCTTTAGGAAAAATAGGGGAAGACCAGTTGCAGGACTATTCGCGCCGCAGAGGTCTTCCTGTAGAGGTATGCCGCAAGTTCCTTGCAGCAAATCTTTAATAATCTTTAGAACTGAGGCAGGGTGGGGGAACTAATGCTCTTTACTGCCATACACTCCATCTCTACCAGCCATCCTGGACGGCATACAGGAGCATGAACGATGACGTAAGGCTTACCAGGGAAACGTTTCTTATAAAGTTCGCTTACAATCTGATAATCAGCTAAATCGCGCAGATAAACAATCATTTGCGCAACATCATCAAAAGTATGTTCGCGCTCGGCAAGCAAAGCCGAAACGTTTTCCCACATACGCAGTGTTTGATTGCGAATATCGCCCACATGCAATACGTTTCCGTGGTTGTCGATGCTGGCGGTGCCGCTTATAAACAGTTGCCGACGGTCGCCATACTCCATACAAACTCCACGCTCAAAGGTAACGCCATACTCGTAGGTTGGGTTTAGGTGCGTTGGTGCGTAAAGGTAACTCATCTGCCCTTTTTTCAGGCCTTTGACGGCGTAGGCATCGAATAAAACTTTTACACCGCCTTCGGCATGTGAGCCTTGAATGCCTGTGCTGGCAATATAGTGCGTATCTTGTGTCAAGCCTACTTCTTCAAAATTATCGCGACGGCCACGCACTACACCTGCGTAGTTTGTATCGACATCGCGGACAAAAAACCAAGTACGGACGCAGTTGCCGGCAATGTGGCACTTGTGCAGTTCAAGGTCTTCCTCGTAGCCTTCGAGCAAGGCTCGTGTTTGTTGCTCTGAGTTGCCGCCTGATGTATGGCGATAGCCTGTCCAATAATGTGTGCAATCGTTGTGCTTGTATGAGAATGTGCCGTTGCCATTGCGTTGCGGAACAGGTATTCCCTCTTGCAGATAAACCCAAAGTGCCACTTTTGAGCCATCGAAAGGTGGTTGCTGAACAATTGAGACTGCGCAAGGCGAAAATTCAGTTACCAACTCCTCCACTGCAGCCGTCTGATTGGCGGCATCGCTTAAAAAATAGCGTTTGATAACTGCGTGCGCATGGCTACCAAGCAGATTGTTTTCAATTTCGTGTAGGGCTTGATGCAAACCTTCCAATTGTTCACGAAACGAGCAGCCACAGCGCGTGCTATGTAGCATCAGGTTATGCTCGTTTATGCCATTTTCGGTTTTAAAAGTTGATAATTCGGCATTTACACCAAAATCGGGATATGTATATAAATTGTATTGTACCATCGTTCTAATCTTATTCTTCAGCGCCGCAATTTATCCAATCTTTAATTAAATTTAAACGCAAATAATCGTAATCTGGTATAATTCCACTATGAGGGTGTCGAAGTAAACTGTCAGCTTTTCCTTCTAAAACTTTAAATATGAAACTTGATTCGGCACTATTTGGCAAAACTAAAAATGCAGTTGTATCTTTTGTTGAGCGATGGTTTGTTAATGCGCTATAACTCAGGCTATCAGTAAGATACAATCCCGCGCCAGCAAATGTGCTTCCGCCATGGCACTGAATGCAAGTTGGGTTGAAAACAGCGCTTTTTACTGCTGAAAACATGCTGGCGTTTATAGTTCCCGCATTTATATCGATTTGATTTTCAGATCGGAAGAGCGTCGTGTAGGGAAAGAGTGTAGATC
>CALBPW010000348.1 GCA_937899145.1 uncultured Bacteroidota bacterium | reverse complement strand
ATAAAATGTCTCCTTGCGAATCTAGGAGAATCTTGAAAAAAAAGAATTAAAAAAGTTTCCAAATCTTGTATATGGAACTTTTTTTATTTGTTATTCTTCATACATAATACCTGAACTCTCATTGTGCAATGTACGGTTGCAAACCTTTTTTGGTGATGCATCAGTTGCAGAATTTGCCGACTATTCAATTGGAAAAATCCGCCACATCTGCGTTTATTTGTTTATGAACCGAAAAGGATGCTGTTCATTTGAAAAAAAAATAAGCGATTGATTTGTTTTACAAAATCGTTGAATTTTTAGAACTTGCCTTTTAACTTTGTAAACTTAAAAATTCGATTGAAATGGCATTTTTTAGTTTACCCGAAATACGGCGATATCACTATAAACCATGGTTTTATAATGCCGAGGAAGAAAAGCGCCGCGAGCGTCGTCAGCAAATTGAGCGCGAAGTCAAACATGAACAAGGCGAACAAACCGAGGCGCCAAACTTTATACACTTTGCACGCAAAGAACGCCAAAAATCAAACCGCCGTGTGCTTGTAATATTCTTGTTTTTGGCGGCGGCATATTATTTCTTGCAACATCACTTTTTGTCGTAGTGAGTGGTTTTAGCCGATATGCAACATGCCAAAAATCAAAGCGTTAAACAAACTTACTTAAAAAAGCAAAATGTCCGATATTATAAATTTATTGCCCGACCACGTTGCTAACCAGATAGCTGCCGGCGAAGTTGTACAGCGCCCCGCCTCGGTTATCAAGGAACTTGTTGAAAATGCGATTGATGCGGGCTCAACAAAAATTCAGGTTATTGTTAAAGATGGTGGCAAAACACTGATTCAAGTTATCGACAACGGAGTAGGCATGTCGGCAACCGATGCGCGTATGTGCTTTGAGCGGCACGCGACATCTAAAATACAGAAAGCCACCGATTTGTTCGATATTCAGACAATGGGTTTTCGTGGCGAGGCTTTAGCTTCCATTGTCGCTATTGCAACCGTCGAACTGCGCACACGCAAGTATGGTGATGAGGTTGGCACGTTTATTAAAATGTCGGGGTCGGAAGTGGAGATACAAGAGCCGGTGTCATGTCCGAACGGCACAAATATTATGGTTAAAAACCTGTTCTACAATGTCCCGGCACGTCGCAAATTTTTAAAATCGGATAGCGCCGAACTCGGGCATATTACCGATGAGTTTTGCCGTGTGGCTTTAGCTTACCCTAATGTTGAAATGACACTGACACACAACGGAATAGAGATGTTCAATCTTCCATCGGGTACTGTTATAAACCGAATTTTGGGGGTGGCAGGCAAATCGTTGTCGAAATCGCTATTGCCAATTCAATCCGAAACCTCTGTGGCTCGCATACACGGCTACGTTGGCGCACCCGAAAGTGCAAAATCCAAAGCCGACCAATTCTTTTTTGTCAACAATCGGTATATGCGGCATCCTTATTTTTATAAAGCTGTCCTTCAGGCATATAACCAACTTTTACCGCAAGGCAAAAATCCAATCTTTTTTATCTATATCGATGTTGAGCCAAACACTATTGACATCAATATACACCCGACTAAAACCGAGATAAAATTTGAAAACGAAGCCACCATTTGGCCGATTTTGCAGGCAACAGTCAAGGAGGCGATAGGCAAGTTTATTGTTGCGCCAACTATTGATTTTGATAATCAGCCGGCTTTCGAAATCCCTACCATCAACAAATCGGATGAGGTGCGGCCGCCGCAAATCCATTATTCGCAAGATTATAATCCGTTTGATAATGCTAAAGGGCACGGAATCAGCCAGATGTCAACTTTTCGCAGCCGAATGTCGGACACTTCTGGCTGGCAAAAATTGTATAGCGGATTTGAAAATTTTAAAAATAAAGACAGCAACACCGAACAGCAATCTGATAATCAGCAAAATATTATCGCTTTAAATTCAGAGCCAACCGATACTTCAACGCAATCGTCAATGTTTGACGACGAAAAGGAAAATGCAGTTGGAGGACGCTTTTTTCAACTGAAAAACAGGTATATACTGACAAACGTCAAGTCAGGTTTGATGGTTATCGACCAGCATCGGGCTCACGAGCGCATTTTGTTTGAAAAATTAGTTAAGCGCCAAACCGACGCGTCACAGCGTCTGCTTTATCCTGAGCGGCTCGACTTGAATGTGAAAGACATCGACTTGTTTCGTCAAATGACACCCGAATTGGAAAAATTGGGTTTTGAGGTGAACGACCTTGGCGGCAATAGTTTTTCGATTTCAGCCATTCCGCCTAATTTTCCGGAGTCGGAACTGAAAGATTGGATCAACTCAATGCTGCTGTTAGTTGGCGAGGGCTACGTTGTTGTAAACGATACGTTGCATGAGGAGATTGTGGCATCGATGGCGCGTTATATGGCGATTGGCTACGGTAAGCAGCTGTCGCAAGAAGAGATGGCGGATATTAACAATAAACTTTTCGCATGTAAAATGCCGAACTACACGCCATCGGGCAGACAGATTGTTGCAATATTAACAATGGACGAAATTGATGATATGATGAAAGAAATTGAAATATTAATACAAAATGATAAGGTTGTTGCGGTCGGAGAAATAGGTTTTGATTATCATTGGAATACAGAAAATAAGGAACTACAAGGGGAAGTATTTATTTCACAAATAGAGTTAGCAAACAAATTAGAACTTCCAATTGTAATACATACAAGAGAAGCAATATACGATACTTTGGAAATACTTAAAAAAAATGATTCTGTTATAGTTATGGAAGGATTCATGGCTGTAATACGTGCCTATACAATAGGAGTAAAAAATTGTATTGCTTTAATGGGTACATCTTTAACAACAGAACAAATAAATTTAATAAAGAAATTGATGCATTGGGAATAGGCAGTCACATTATTACACCATATTATGATGATCAACCAATCAGGGTCATAAAATTACAGCTTAATTCTGGTGAAATAGAAACTCTTATTACAAATTTGTTCGATCTTGATGAAGCTGATTTCAAAGAGCTTTACTTCAAAAGATGGCCCGTAGAAACTAAATACGATATAGTCAAAAATAAGTTGGAACTGCCGAATTTTACTGATTTTACTGAGAGTGTAATATATCAAGATTTTTGGATTTCTATGTACATGGTCAATATAGCCGCTGTTGCAAAATATGAATCTGATATTTTAGTTCACGAAGAACGTGCGCATAAAAACAATAAGTATCAGTATCAAACTAATGTAAATAATTTGATTGGAACACTCAGAGGCAAATTTGCCAATGCTGTATTTTTTGCAACAGAAGAAGAAAGAAACAAGATTATCCAAGATCTTATGCAACATATCCGGGTCGGTTTCCATCACATAAAAAGCAGGCTCATCCCCCACCCATTCTTTCATATGGAGCCCTCTCTCATGGCATTTTACATCGTATGTGGATACTACGGTATGTACCAATGCGATTACATCAACTTTCTCTTTCTGCATCTGAGCATGTTTATTGTTATTCAAGTCTTTTCGATTCAAACGGAGTTGAAAACTACGGCGCAATAGAAGAATACATTGCCACTTCCAAAGAAGAAACAGAACAAGAAACACAAAAAGTGTTTAAAATTATTCCTCGT
>CALBPW010000347.1 GCA_937899145.1 uncultured Bacteroidota bacterium | reverse complement strand
CTACCATCTCAGCAAGATACTTTTTCATAGTGAATCGTGTTTTTTTAGTTTGAGCGTCTAAGTCATAAATCCCGACATACGGATACATATTTTGTCCGACGCGGCTGTTCGGATAAAAATAATTTGGCAGCGAAGAGCCGTAAATCGTGTAGTAGTAAGCGCCGTTTACTTCCACGTTTGTTTCAATCGCTTTGATTTTAGGGCTTACAATTCGGTATTCAAGACCGCGCTTTACAACTTTTTCGCTATTCATTACTTGCGCATATTTCGCAAACTCACTAAATGTCTGTTGAACATAATCTTCTTTTTCAGGGCGTCGGTTCGAAATATCTACACTGTCTTTTAATATTGTAAAATAGGGGTAGGTTACAGGCTGATAAAATTTGAAATACTCAAAGCCGGATGTCGATTTTTCATAAAAGGCGGTAATTGATATTTCAAATCCTTTATAATCAAAATCATAGCCAATTTCGAACTTGCGATTTCTGTTTTCGCGAATATCTTTATTTGTAGCGTCAAAAATTTTTGTGTAAGTTATTAAATGTCTGTTATTCGGATTGTTTGTGTAAGCGTTTAGCACCCAAAAATCTTTGTAAATTTTTTCGGGATATAGATAATCCATTGTTGGCAATTTGTTTTCGATACCAAATCCGGCGCGAATTGTATGTTTAAAATCGTTACCTATTGTATATGAGGCGTTTATGCGTGGCTCATAAAGTACTTTGTTATTAAGCGCATAACCATTTTCAAGGTTGAACATTTCCGAAAAGCGATAGCCAATATCTAATTTGGATGTCTGAAAATCAGTTGGTTTAAAGGTGAATGTTGCTTGCAAATAAGCTGCTCCAACTTCAATTGCCGGTATATCGTAGTTTTTGCGTGGACGCATATATGAGTTGTCAGACGGAAATGGCGGCAGTTTTTCGTTTTCGATAACCGCGCCCTCGCCTTGGTTTTTGGCTGACGAAAAATCGGCGCCGTATTCGAGATTTAAATTGAGTTTTTGAGCCAGTTCGAACCGGCTGTTTATGTTCAATTGCGAATAGAAATTAAGTGGAATGTTCTCGATGTGAAAATCGCTATAATACATTGTTGGCAGGTAGTATCCTTCGTGCTCGCCTTCCTCGTACGAAAGCGGCATACTCTTGGGATTTCCGGTTATTACACAATAGTGTCTGTTTATGACATCGCTTACCCGATTGAACGATGTTACAAGTTCAATATTTTCAATCCAATTTTGATTAATGTTAAATTTTGCTTTCAACATTAAATCGGTTTTATTGTAATCGGCTTTGTAAGTTTCGTTGTATTCATACGTCAACTCGTCTTTTTTCATTTTGTTGGCGGAAATGGTTTGAGCAAGTTTAAAATCAATGTCGATACTTTTGTCTAAATCGATGTCAATCTTGTTGTTATAATATGCTTGGGCGGTTATGCGGGTAAATTTTTCCATCTCCTCGCGAATGTCGTCGCAGGCATAAAGGTAATCGGCTCCAATGTGCAGATTTCCGGCGCGTTCGCCTAACGAAAATCCTTTTCCTGCATAAAAAAGTTTGTTTTTTAAATCGATTTTAGCTCGCACTCGCAATGGCGACACTCCGTATTTCGATTTTACTTGAATTTGTCCGGCAGAGATGTTGCCATATTTTGGCGACGATATGCCGCGGTTGACCTCAACGCTCTGAATATGGTCGGTGCTGATGTAGCGCATGTCGGTGCCAGCATTAATGCCTGTGCGCTCTTTTACCTGACTGTCGCCACTGCCAGAGTAGCTGTTTTGCGTAATACCAACCATTTGCACGCGCACACCGTCTGATGTTTGTGGCACGCCGTCGGCTGTAACGCCCATTCCAAGCGATGTGTTTTGGTCAGTGCCAACTTGCCGATTGCTATTCATATTGAAGCCCGTCATGGCGTTGTCAGCGTGGATGTTGCCGGGCAACAGAACGAATATGTCGGCTATGCTGATGGGTTGGATATACTCAATTGCTGTTTCGCCAATTTCGAGTTTGTCGGCTTTGTGGCGACGCGCCATCACCTCAACATCTGCTATCTTGAAAGTGGCAGTTTCCATTTCAACGCCCAAATTGACATCGTGGTCGGTAATGCTGACAGTCAATAACTTATCGACTAAACCCATACGCCGAAAAAGAATTTTGTGCATACCAACAGGCACGCGGCGTAGGGTGAACCGTCCGTTATCGTCGGCTAAAGCGGCTATGTTCAAATCTTCAATTGCGACAGTGGCAAAGCCGGCAAAGCCATCGTCGGTTTTTATCGTTCCTGATATGTTATAGGTATGGCGCTGCGGATAGGCTGACAGTGCGGCAAAAAGCAAAATCGAAAGAAGTAAAAATTTGAAATTCATAGTGAAAACTAAAAAAATCCGAGCGAGAGTCGCCCCTCCCTCGGATTTCCGATTCTATCTGAATAAGTGTTATTTATTTCTCCAACCGGCTGCGTAGTTTACATAATCTTTATGAGGATCTAAAATTTCGCAGTCTTCGGTTGAGTTGTTGGTATCGGCATAACCAGCAGCATCGCTACCTTTGCGTTTAACTAAAAGACCAGAATGGCAGCCTTTTACAAGTTGCTTGCCACGGTCAACAGTTTGTGGCAGCGGGTTTGTAACTATGTCCGATGGAATATGACCAGTGGTTATACCATCAAGGATGATGTTGGCGTCAACGCTAAGTATCTGAATTTCAACATTATTTTCTTCTTTATCTTTTACAATAGTTGTTGATGAGTTTGCTTTGAAGAATTCATCAAGTGAGGCTTGAGTACCATTTTCGAGTTTGAAAATGAATGCGTTGTAAAAACCACGTGGGTGTAGGTAGAAACCACCAAAGCCACCATAATCGTTTTCGGCAGGATAAATTTCCAAAACGTTTGGAACTTCAGGGTTGTCAACGTCGCTGGTGTACATTTGAGGGTCGTAAATTTCGTAATCAGCGCCACTCAAATCGACGGCATTGTCGTAGGTGTAGTTAAACCAAGTGGTGTCGTATTTGAACACGGTGTCGGTTCCGTTAAGGGTGAAGGTAGTATCGATTTTCTCGACATAGCGATTTTCAGTTGCCGTGTGGTTGATGGCTGTAAAGGCGATGACAAGTTTGTCGTGAGGCTTTACAGGTACATCGTAGCCGCTACCAGGGATAACAATGATGCCATGAACAGGCACTTTGCCTGCGTTGTAATACTCGTCAAACCAACTCTCTTTTTCAACGCACGAGGCTTGCATTGTGCAACCAACAGCCAATCCGTCGGCATAAAGAACCTTGTCGGTTGGGTTGTAAAGAGTCATAAATTGGTCGGGGTGCATCATACGGCCTCCATTGCGTTCGCCATTGAAGAATAACTCAGAGAATATGAACTGATAATCGGCTGAATTGGCGATAGTTGTAATCAGTTTGACATCAACGCTGCTGTTCTCTTTGATGGTTACGTTTTCGCTGCGGAGGAAGATTGTTTTTCCTTCAGTTGATTGTTCAAGGCTGAAATCGTAAACGCCGACAGGAAGTGAGATTGTGATTTTTCCGTTTCCGTTAGCGTCAAAATCGCTTTTGTTGACATTGAAGGTGGTAAAAACGGTCTCATTCACATTTCTGAGATTTCTGATGTATATGTTAGGGATGTGCACGATTTTTTGAGTGAA
>CALBPW010000346.1 GCA_937899145.1 uncultured Bacteroidota bacterium | reverse complement strand
AATAATGTTAATGAAGATAAAAATTCAAATTTAGAATGCACAAAAGCCTGTGTGCTAACCGATATTGTTTATCCAACAAAAGGGAAAACACATTTTGAATATGAACTTAACCCTGGCACCTTCAATTCAGCGAACATAAAAACCAAAGACAACAAACTTGGCGGACTCAGAGTAACCCGCATAACCAACTATACCGAGGATGGTAGCATTGCCGGCATAAAAGAATACGAATATTCGGGTAAAAACATATATGGTGAATATAACAATAATAATTTCAGTTTTGAACACCTGTTTACAATATCAAAACCTTTTGTTGATTTTTACACTATGATGAATCCGGCCGGAGGAGATTCAAGGGCGCAATTAGTACACCCCAGCACATATACCAGTTCGCCACTTCAGTGCTTTTTTGACGCATTAAAATGCCCAATTTTCTATGACAAAGTTACCGAATATAATGGCACAAAAAGCTCAAACAATGGTTATACTATCTACAATTATACAAAAGCAAGCGATAGAGTAACTGCAAACACTGTAAATTATTGTGGTCCATACGAATTACTTGCATTTGTAAAATCTGTTGATTGCGACTTTGGATACGATAGGGGCTTTTTGACACTGCAAACCACTTACGATAAAAACGGTAAGATAAAACATCAAAAATCAATCAGTTATAGCAATTATGTAAAAACGTTAAAAACTGGTGTTAGAATGGATTTGTATTTGGATGTGGAAGGAGGAGATTTAACCAGTATAGTTGCTCAAACGACAAACATAACCGCCAGAAATGGAGGACTTCCTGACTATGCCAATGGATTATATGGAGGTATAATTTTAGATAACATTATTGCCGTGCAAACATACGCATACCAGACTATTATTGAACCCACAAGCGAAGTTGAATATTGGTATGACGAAAACGGGAAATACTTGACAAAAACAAGCCTATATGAGTATCATAAAAAAAGCGATGGATTGCCAACTATAAGCAAACCTATCAAAATATCAATTACAAATAGCAATGGTTTAAAATATGATGAATTTAACACCTACGCTTGTCAAAAAGCAACAGATACACCTTACAAAGAGATGATTTCAAAAAACATGCATGAGTATTTGATTGAAAACACAACTAATGTGTATAACACATCGAACGAATCAGTAAAAACACCATACCAGAAGGTTGGACAATTATATCTGCCCAAAACATTGGTTAAAAACAATGTACAACGTGTAGAGTATAAAAATTACGACTCACACGGCAATCTGAATTACGCAATTAAAGATGGAGTGCAAAAAGTTGTAACACTATATAGCTACAACTATAGTTATCCTGTTTTTGTTGTTGAAGGCTCCACATTAGAGCAAGTGGAAAAAATACTATCAAATAATGGTTTCTCATCTGTTGAGCAATTTGGGGCAGCAATACCAACCGATGCACAAATTGAAAAAATAAGGAAATCCTTTGGAGCTTCGGCTAAGGTTGCCACATACACTTATAAACTAAATATAGGAATAACAAGTGTTACCGACAGCCGCGGATATAAAACATTTTATGAATACGATACTGCAGGTCGCTTAATAAATGTATGGGAACAAACCGATAATGGCAAAAAACTTTTACAAAGCTATAAATACAACTACTCCACAAAATAACCAAATGAAAAAACTAACATCAATATTACTCATTTCCGCCGCATTGCCAATATGCAATGCGCAAACGGTAACCACCTCCAAAAACAGCATTGTTACCACAACACCAACTGTGGCATTATCATCAGCAAATTCGGTCACAATTAACAACTCAATTGTGCAAGTTGACTACTACGACGGACTTGGACGACCAATTCAGAACGTACAAGTCAACGGCTCGGCCGCAGGCGCCGATTTGGTGACATCGCAGATTTACGACCAGTACGGCAATATTACCGAATACTGGCTGCCAATAGCGATGCCAAACACAAATGGCGCATACGTGCCAATATCCACCTTCAAAGCAAGGTCGAACTATGATTATACCGACAACAGGACCTGCACCCGAATGGAATACGAACCATCTCCTTTTGCCAGAACAACTGCCGTTTACTCGCCAGGAAGCGAGATGGCATCACATCCTTCCGTCTCAAAATTTGCGGCAAACAGCAATATGAAAGTTATTCGTTACTCCATGGCAAGCAATGATAAAATTGTGAACGAAGGCTATTATGCCGACGGATCGCTGTTTGTTCAGATTGATGCCGACCAAAATGGTTGCACAACCTACACTTTTACCGACAAACTTGGCAACTTGATTTTGGAACGGCGCGCCAATGGCGGCGAAAACCTTGACACTTACTACGTTTATAGCAACTACGACACCTACGACATCCGCTACCACCACTCGAAAATATGCGCCGTTATGCCTCCCGGCTGCACTGAATATAACTACTCCAACGCCGCTTACATCTACCGCTATGACGAACGCCACCGTTGCATTTACAAAAAAAATCCAGGCGCTCAATATATTACTTACGTTTACGACAATGCCGACCGGATTATTTACTCACAAGACGGCAACCAGCGCAGCCGTGGGGTTTATACATACTACATTTACGACCAATTCAGCCGCATCACCTCACAAGGCGAATGCGCAGACACCAAAGGCGGCAACAAAACATGGCTTGTCTACAACTATTACGATGATTACTGGTTTATGCAAGACTCCCGGTTTAAAGGTTTTAACGGCGAAACCGTAAACGCCAACGGTCTGAAAACCGGCTCCATAATTAAAGTGTTAGGCACTGGAACGCCATACAATATCCAATGCGAAGGCTACTATTACGACTATCGCGGACGTTTGGTTAAAACCGTTGTTAAAGACCCCTTTGGCTATTGGGAAACATACACAACAGCTTATAATTTCAATAATCAGCCAACGGAACAAAAAGAAGAATATTCGTATTCAAAAATAGTAAAAACTACCACCTTTACCTACAACAAGCAAGGCCAACTAACAAAGGAACTGACTACCCTAACGGTCTCTGGAGCCACAAAAGCTACAGCGCAGGTTGTTTACACCCACAACTCAGTTGGACGGCTCAGTTCAAAAACCATTGGAACATCAAGCCAACAAGCCATAACATACAAATACAACACGCAGGGTCAACTGCTGTCGCTGGCAAGTTCGCCTTTTACCGAACAACTATACTACAACACTCACACCAACGCCAACGCAAAAAAATACTACAACGGAAATATCTCAGCTATTTACACTAAACACTCCAATCTTTCAGCAAATTCTTATATCTTTGACTACGACAAGCTGAACCGTATGACAAACAGCAGCATTATTGCAGGAGCGCAAAATACCGAAACAGGATTTGCCTACGATGAGCGGGGAAACATCTGCAGTTTTGCGCGTGTCAGCAATGGCAC
>CALBPW010000345.1 GCA_937899145.1 uncultured Bacteroidota bacterium | reverse complement strand
GGGGCGATTTTTTTTGCCATAAGGGCAGCTTCGACAAGGAAAGTGCCCGAGCCGCACATTGGGTCAAGAAAATCGGATTTGGCATCCCAGCCCGAAAGCATAATCATGCCCGCTGCAAGCACCTCGTTGATTGGAGCCTTAACTGTTGCTTGACGGTATCCGCGCTTGTATAGCGGCTCGCCCGAACTATTCAGCAACACCGTAACATGCGTTTGCGCAATATGTATCTCGATGCGCAAATCGGGGTTATCAGTATCGACATCGGGACGCCTGCCAGTGCGACGACGGAATTGGTCAACAATGGCATCTTTGGCTTTTTGCGCGGCGTATTGTGAGTGATTGAAAATATTTGAGTTGGTAGTAACCGACACTGCAAGTGTCTCATCTACCGACATATATTCGTCCCAATCAATACGGCCTATTTCTTTATAATAAGCATCTTCGTCTTTCGCCTTGAAATCGGCAATCGGTTTTAAGATGCAAAGTGCCGTATGCAGGTAATAATTAGCACGATACATCATTGCCTTATCGCCTTCAAACGATACCGCACGAATTAACTTTTTTATGTTTGTAGCACCAAGATTGGTAAGTTCCCGCATTAGCACATCTTCAAGTCCGGCAAAAGTTTTTGCCACCAGCTGAAATTTTTCGGTATTTGTTGACAGTTCCATATTTTCGAAATTGTGTGGCAAAGGTGGCAAGAATAATTGAAGACGAATGCCAAAATTTCAATTTTCCTACAATGTTTTTGCCGGGTCGGTTAGTTTATCTTGATAATAAACCTCATAATGCAGATGATTTCCCGTAGACGTGCCGGTTGAGCCGACATAGCCAATCAGATCGCCCTTTTTCACTTTTGCATTGGTTTTGACTACCATGCGCGACATGTGCGCATATCCTGTTTTGTAGCCGTTTTGGTGGTTTATCTTGATAAATTTTCCGTAGCCTTTGCACGTGCCGGCAAAAGCCACAACGCCATCGGCTGTGGCGTAGATTGGCGTGCCATTGGGTGCTGCAAGGTCGACGCCCTTATGAAAATGCCGGCGACCGTAAACAGGGTGGACCCGCTCGCCAAATGGTGATGATATGCGTCGATAATCGCACGGCTTACCGCTTGGAATGTTGGCATTTGTAACTGTTGGAGTCGGTTTTTCCCCGGTTTTTGGTTTTGCGTCAATTTCAGTTTGCGGTTCCGATTTTGGTTCGGTTTGTGGTTGTTCGGTCTGATTCTCAACATCTTTTACAACAGCCGACAATTTTTCGGTTGCTTGTTTTACTTGCTCAGCCGTTGCTTTGTCGGTTGTAGTGCCAACTATTTGTCGCATAATCTGTTCCGATGATGTGTTGGCAATTTCCGATTTTGCTGATTGCGCTTCGTCGGCAATTTTTGCCGAATTGATAACTTGTTGTGGCGCGGCGGCTTGTGTGATGTTTTTTATATTATCGTCGGTTTTCATAATATCGACCGATGATGCTTCAGAATCAAACATCCGATACATTGCATTTTTGTATGCGCCGACCATTTGTTCATATTCGGCACGCAAAGCCTCAATGCCATCTTGCCGCTCCTTCCCAAAACTTTCAAACTCATGATTGTACTGATTTTTAAAATCGTCAAACGATTGAGAATAAAGCGGTTGGACTATCGCTATAAAAAATATGGCAACTAATAACGATTTTTTCTTCATAATTTTTGATTTAAACATTATTTAAACGACATTCAAATATCATAAAAATTATCGTTAATCTGATTTTCTGCATAAAAAGACGCACCTTTTTCTATTTTGGTTGCGTCATATAAATCGTATCAAAAAAAAGAAAAATATGAAAAGACATTTTTTATTTGCAATTGCAGCCGTAGTTTTCAGTGGTTTTGCAGCATCGTGCGACGATGATGATAAAGACGATTTGCGTAGTGGAATTGAAGATAGTGTCAATTGGCACTCAATAGCCATCACAGTTCACTCTGACGATTGGAAATATCACGCAAGCAGCAATAATGCCAATGGTTACTATTATGCCGATGTTAAAGTTAAAGAACTCACGCGCGCCATTTGCGATGGTGGAATGGTATGCTGCTACATTTATAACGATGATTACCAGAGTCCGCTACCAAACATCCGTTACTACAATTCGGGCGACGAAGAATGGACAAAAACCATTGATTATGAGTTTTATAGAAAAGGAATGACTTTTTATGTCACCGATAGCCGTAACATTAATGAAGTGCCTGAACGAATGGAATTTAGGCTGACATTTATTTACTAATACAAAATATTGATTATTAATTTTTCACATTCTGATTACCATTTTCTCCACAGAGTAAAATCGGGTTGCAAAATCATTGTGAAAGCGTAGGTATAATCGAATGTCGATTTTTTGGTGTCGTAATAGCCACAAGCTATCAAAGCCATTGTAAAATAATTGGTTACGTTTTTCGACAGATTTGCTTCGCACGTTATCAAGTTACGTTTTGGCTGATTTTTTCCGGCATCGTACGATTGGCATTGAAACATTGGACTGCCTTGTGCGGCAAGGTATTTATCGGCATACCAATAGCCAACACTCAAATAGCTTGTATTGTGAGTTAACCTGACATCGGAAAGCCAGCCCCAACCGCTCCCGTACAAACTTTCGGGTGTTGGCGAGTTGTCTTTATAACCAATCAGTTGTGTGCCGACGGTTACTTTATTAACAAAACCTGAATTTAAAGCCGACAAGCGAAAACCTGCGGCAACGTTGTAAATAAGTTTCATATTTGAGGTGTCGGTGTCAATCTGTCCGCCTTTATGATAAATACAAAGCGATGCCGGCAGTTCAAATTCAAGCCTATCTGTTTTGATGGGTTCCCATTGAACCGACAATCCGCCGAATATCTCCTCCTTCTTGTTATCGCCATGGAAAATAAACTCTTGCCAATCGACCCAAACATCGGCAAAAATGGTATTTGTATTATAGACAACCTGCATGCCATTTTCGTAATTATTGATAAGTTGGCGTTCGCGATTCAGCACTGGGTCGGGCAGACGGTGAAACGACGCGCCGCTGATATTCCCCATTGTAACGGCAAGTTTGTCGGTATGCCAAGTTACGGAGTAGGCTGGCAGGCAATCGGTGTATTTATCAAGCCCCGAATATTGTGTAAGTCTCACTCCCATTTTTGCTTTTATTTGCGATGTGAAATGATATTCAAGCATTGGCTGCAGATTGTAGCCTATAAGGGTGTAACCTTCTACAATGTCGCCAAAGAACTCATTGTTCCACAAGAAGTTATAACTTCAGTTGATGCTTCAATTGAAAAAGAAGAAGCAGATGGAATGAGTGAAAAAATTCAAACATTCAGTGATAATACTGT
>CALBPW010000344.1 GCA_937899145.1 uncultured Bacteroidota bacterium | reverse complement strand
AAACTTAAAATTGCCTGTCAAATTGAATTACGAAACACCACAAACACTTGGTACTGACCGTATTGCAGCCGCCGTTGGAGCCAACTGCCTATATCCAAACCAAAATACACTTATAATAGATATAGGTACGGCAATAACAATCGATTTCTTAAATGCCGATGGTGTTTTTCAAGGAGGCGTCATCTCGCCCGGACCAACAATGCGAGCTAAAGCCTTGAATCATTTTACTGGCAAATTGCCACTTGTCGGTATTGCGGAAACAGCAAATTTGCAAGGGAAAAACACCATCGAGGCTTTGCAATTCGGCATTATCAACGGCATAAATTTTGAAATTTCGGGTTACATCAGAAAATATAGAGAAACAACTGACAATCTGAATGTCATTATTACTGGCGGCGCATCGCGTTTATTTAATGCAGACGGAAACAATCTGAAATTTGAACCCGATTTGGTGCTTTTAGGAATGAATTATCTTCTCGAAAAAAATATTTGAAAAAAATTTTATCCCCAAAAACGCGTTATGTGTATATGTAACAAGAGTCAAAAAGATAAATCATTGATTATGTGCGATATATATTTATTTTTGAAACCAAAATCGTTGCAATGCGTATTGGTTGCTTGCCGATGTAAAAAACGTATTTATGGCTATAAATCGGCATAACATCGGTAAAAAAAAGAATCAATATAAAAGAATTATTACTTTTGACCGCTAAACGAAAACTAAATAAAAATAAAATATGAAAACGATTGCTTTAAAATTTGGGGCCGCAGCTATGGCACTATTGCTAATGGCGGGTTCAGTTAACGCACAACAAAAAAAATACCTGAACGATCCCAAATACGGGGCTGACAGTGCGGCTCGCGAGGCTTGCGCAATGCACATGTCGCTTTACAACGAATTTTACAAACAGAAAAATTATAAAGATGCGCTGAACGACTGGCGTCATGTTTATCAAAATTGCCCGGCTGCCAGCAAAAACACATTTATCCGTGGCGCGTCAATCTACAAAAACCTTATCAATGCCGAAAAAGATGCCGCTAAAAAACAAGCACTTATCGACACATTGATGATGATTTACGACCAACGCATTGTTTACTTCAAACAAGAAGGCGCTGTGCTGGCAAACAAGGGCTCTGACTTATACAATTATCGCGGTAAAGATGTTGCAGGCGACGTTTACCAAATGTTGAAAAAATCGTGCGAATTGCAAAAGCAAGAAACATCGGGCGGTATCACAACCATTATGATGCAAGCCGCTGTTGATGAATTTAAAGCCGAAAAAATTGACGGAGCTGAAGTTATTGCCGCTTATCAGTTAAGTATGGAAACTATCGATTTGGCAATTGCTGACAATCAGAAAATTGCAAATGGCGGTGATGCTAAAAAAGTCACGGCAGCGCAAAAAGAACTTGAAAATTTGGCGACCGACCAAAAAAATGTCGAAGCATTATTCTCAGAGAGTGGTGCTGCCACTTGCGATGCTTTGGTCGCCATCTTTGGGGCTAAATACGATGCCAATAAAGATGATGTTGACTGGCTTAAAAAAATCACCAAACTTCTTGACAAATCAGAATGTACAACCGACCCATTGTTTGCAAAAGCATCTGAAGCACTTTACGCTCTTGAGCCATCGGCTGAGGCCGCGCGCAACTTGGCTCGCCTTTTTTTAGGCAAACAAGAATTGCAAAAAGCAGCCTCGTATTACTCAAAAGCTTGTGATTTACAAGAAGATAATATCGAAAAATCGAAATACTACTATGAGTGGAGTCAAGTGGTTTTTGTACAAAAGAATTTTCCAAAAGTACGCGAACTTGCAAACCTTGCACTTAAAGCCAATCCCGAAAACGGAAAAGCATATTTGGCTATCGGAAAAGCATACGCAGCCGACGCTCAAAATATTGGTGAAGAGCAAGTTGAACACAACGCAGCTTATTGGGCGGCAGTTGATAAATTCAACAAGGCAAAAGCCGTTGACAAATCGTGCGAAGCAGAGGCTAACGATTTGATTTCGACATACAAAAAGCACTTTCCGAACAAAGAGGAAGCCTTTATGTATGGTATTCAAGAAGGTTCAACCGTGAAAGTTGTCGGTTGGATTAACGAAAACACAATAGCTCGATTCTAATTGATGTCGAAAATCCTTTATATGGTATTTACTAAGGCTCTTTTCATGGGAGCCTTAGTTTTTATTTTTGGCTCGTGCAAAAACAACATGAAAGATGTCAGCGCACTAACCATAAAATCAGATTCTGCGCAGATGAGTGGTGTTGACGTTGAATTAACACGCTCGCTCAAAGGATTTGTAACTGTAAAAATGAAAGCCAAAACCGTCAAACAAATGGGTGTAAAAGACAACACATTTGAATTCCCCGACGGAATAGAAATGTTTATGTACGACACATCAGGCAATGTAACTTCGCGAATGTCAGCCAATTATTCAATTTATTACGACAAAGAAGGCGTTTGGGAAGCCAAAAACAACGTTGATGTTAGCAACGATAAAGGCGACCGCCTGAATACCGAATATTTAGTTTGGAGCCGCAGCAAAGCTACAATCGAGACGAATCAGTTTGTAAAAATAACCTCGGCTGATGGCATTATTTATGGCGACGGACTGATTTCAGACCAAAATTTTAACAATTGGGAAGTTATCAACGGACGAGGTGTTTTTGATATTGAAAATGAATAAGATAACAAATTCCGCAAAAATTATAGTTGAATGCGTGTGGTTTGCAGCTGGCATTTTGTGTTTGTTTATTTCAATTCGCGAATTTATCGGCAGCAACACCTCGCAAGCCTTAAAATTTTTTGCGTTAACTCTTTTTGCGGCTTTCTATTTTTTCTACCGTCGCAAAAAACGATTGGGTGAAAAATAAGATTATTTGCTCAAAATTCACCCCGGAAATCCGATTTCAGATTTATTTTTCCTCGCGTCGTTGAATTTCGTCGCGGATGTGTGAGGCCTCCTCGTAATCTTCGTTTGAGATGGACTTATTAAGCAAATCCTGCAATTCTTTTATACTGTACTTGTCGTATTTTCCTGAACTTAACGAAGCGGGATTGGTTTGAGTGTCAGGTTTATCCCCGCGTTCCTGAACGGCTTCTCCTTCGGCATTAAATACAACACCTGTTTTTTCAACAATCAACCCGGTTGTGTAAATTGGTGCATTACAGCGAATCGCAAGCGCAACAGCATCAGATGTGCGAGCGTCTATTTTGATAAAATTGCCATCTTGCTCACAAATCAGTTTTGAGTAAAAAATCCCTTCCTCAAGCCGGTAAATGTCAACTTCGACAATGTTGATATTGAAAGTGCGCGCAAAATTTACGAAAAGGTCGTGAGTGAGTGGGCGGGGAGGTTTCAGGCCTTCAAGTTCAATGGCGATAGCTTGCGCTTCAAAGCCTCCAACAATAATAGGAATGCGGCGCTGCCCGTTTTCTTCCGCCAAAACCAACGCATACGCGCCCGATTGTGTTTGGCTGTACGACAAACCTAAAACCCTAAGTCTAACTTTCGACTGTTGCGACATTATTTGTAAATTTTCAGTTGCTAACGCAAGAGCAAATATAGAAATATATCGTTGTGTGATGCCATTTTAAATCAACTATAATTGTTGAAAAACTATTTATTAACGGGGCAAAGTGCTAATATTATGATTATTACATAATTTATCAAACATGTGGAAAAAGATTAAAAAATGTCAGAATAAATTTCTATTAATCGTTTTAAATGTTTGCAAGTTGAATAAAACTTTCTACTTTTGCCGACCAAAATATTTGTAAAAATATAACACATAATAAAATGTACGTAATAGTTGAGATTAACGGACAACAATTCAAAGTTGAGAAAGACTCTAAGATTTTTGTTCATCGTTTAGACGCCGAAGATGGCGCAGTTGTCGATTTTGACAAAGTATTATTGGTTGACAACGAAGGTGCAATCACCGTAGGAAAACCGGTTGTTGAGGGAGCAAAAGTATCAGCAAAAGTACTTAGCCAAGTTAAAGGCGATAAAGTATTGGTATTCAAAAAGAAACGTCGTAAAGGATACCAAAAAATGAATGGTCATCGCCAACAATTTACTGAAATTCAAATTGAAAACATTATAGCTTAATATTTATTTACCATGGCACATAAAAAAGGCGTCGGTAGTTCAAAGAACGGACGTGAATCAGCAAGTAAGAGATTAGGTGTGAAGATTTTCGGCGGGCAAGCAGCCGTTGCTGGCAATATCATTGTACGTCAAAGAGGAACTCAACACCACCCGGGTAACAATGTGGGCTTAGGTAAAGACCACACACTGTTTGCTCTTGTAGATGGTACGGTTTCTTTCGTCAAGAAACGCGACAATAAATCTTACGTATCGGTTATCCCAGCCGAGGCTTAGATTTTATATTGAAAAATTAAGAAAGAGGCTGCCTATCAAAATGATAGCATCCTCTTTTTTTATTTAATCCGAAAAAAATGACACTATGCTTACATTAAAATACATTCAGGAAAATCGCGATGCTGTTATCGCTGGTCTCAAAATTAAAAATTTCGATGCGGAACCTTATGTAAATCAGATTCTTGCAAAAGATGAAGAACGCCGAAACACTCAAAAAGAGCAAGATGATATTTTGGCTCAAATAAACAGCATATCGAAACAAATAGGTCAACTTTTTAAAGAAGGCAAAATAGGTATTAAAGATATTGTTGACTCTGCTATATGTCCAACATGTTTTGATAAAGAAAATGATAATATTTTATATGGTGATAATACTGATAAGATGTTATATGAAGATGATCTTGTTGAATGTTTTTTAGTAGGTAATCCTAGGAGTAATGGACACACTGCTATTAGT